>JAHZAR010000001.1:0-3904 GCA_019423835.1 Clostridiales bacterium
TGCCGCAAAGCCGATGAGGCTTTGCGGCACCGCCTTTTGCTTTAGGAAATAAGCGGTATGAAGGCCGGCAGCTCTGGCGTAGTGCCAAGAGCTGCCGGCCTTCATTGTGAGAGGGGAGACGGTTAAGGGAAGTCTCAATCAGGACTCAGGCATCAGCCGCCTTGCCCGCTGAGAGTATAGTCTGCCATGCTGTTAATTAATATTTGCCGTTTTCAGTCAGTTCCCAGGCCCGTGAGGCCATTTTGCTCAGAAGGGCTTCCATCTGCGCCTTCTCCTGCTCAGAAAACTCCTCTGTGAGCTGATTTTTCCAGTGATCTCTGACTTCGTACAGACGTTCAATCAGGTGTCTGGCTGTGTCTGTCAGGTACAGATGATGGATTCGTCTGTCCTGGGGATCCGGAACAGAACGGACGAGCCGCTTTTTTGTGAGCTTCTGAACTGCCTTTGTGACAGTCGTTTTGTCGTAGTTCCCACGTTTTGCCAGCTCCTGGAGGCTGATCCCTTCCTGTTCACTGATGCGGAGCAGGAAAAACTGCTGCCCGTATCCGATGCTGAAGCCGGCCAGAGCTGTCTCAAAGTATCTCTGAGTGCAGCGCTGGATTGTGGAAATGTGTTTTAGGTATGTAGTATTTCTCTGAATGCCCATAGCCTGCCTTTCCAGGCCGGATTCTGTTGGGAGAGAGTTCTGACGGCAGATATCTGGCCTTTTGCCGCATGTTTAGCATAAAAATTTTGTTACGGTTAAAAGGGATGACTTTATTATAGAGAAAGAAGGCTGTATTGTCCACTATTTTGCGGGGGAAGGCACGAGAGCGGACGCCAGGAAACTGATATCACCGGAAACGGCAAAGAAAGAGTAAATGCAGATTCCCCGAAGCAGCCGGAATGCTTGGAGAAAGTCTGATTGTTCAGGAAAATTTAAGAAAAAACAAAACAGATTTTGATTAAAATATGGTATTCTATCTAAAAGACAGAATTAATTTTAAAAAATAGTATTAAAAACTGAAGCAGAATGGAGAGAGGGCCGGCTGACCGCACAGCATCGGAACCCGCAATATGTCCTGGCAGACAGGGGCAAAAATATATCCTGCAGCTATTGAAATTTCTGCAGGTTCAGGTATAATAAAAACAGAACAAATGTTCGGCAGTGATGTGGGGAACAGGAGGTTATATGAGGACGATCAGTGAGCAGGAGATTATCAGTCTGGCTCCCAACGGGGGAGCGGTGATGAATGGAAGGAAAATTTCGTCGGGAGGAGGCTTTGTAACCCGAATGCGCTCTGAGGACGACACCTTCTACATGGGAGAGTGCAGGGGAAGCGGAAAGTCAAATTATACGGTTTCGGCTGATTTTGTGAAGGAAGGCACGCCTGTATTTCGGTGCAGCTGCCCCAGCCGTCAGTTTCCCTGTAAGCACAGTATTGCCCTTTTGTTTGAGATTGCCTCGGGAAAAGATTTCCCTGTGGGAGAAATACCAGGGGATATTCTTGAAAAGAGGGCAAGGAGAGAAGCCAGAGAGGCCAAAAAGGAGGATAATCTGTCCGAAACGCAGGGCGGCACGGAGAAAAAGAAAAGAACTGCCCCGAAGTCTTCCGGAGCTGCGAAGGCGGGGAGGATGAAAAAACAGCTGGAAGGACTTGCCCTGATGAAAAAGATGACAGATCAGCTTCTTTCCTCCGGCCTTGCGTCAATGGGAAGCATTTCGCTGAAAAACTACCGGGATCTATCAAGGCAGCTGGGAGATTATTATCTCCCCGGACCGCAGAGATACATGAATGAACTGATTCTGAGAATGGAAAAGTATCAGAAGGATTCCGATCCGTCTCACTGCAGAGCGGCAGTGAGGATTCTGCTCCGGCTGCATGCTCTGAGAAAGAAGGCGGACACTTACCTGAGGGAAAGGCTGGAAGCCGGGGCATCAGGGGAGGACGGAAATATTCTGTTTGAGGAGCTGGGCGGAATCTGGCGCCTGGATCAGCTGGAGGAGCTGGGGCTCAAAAAGGAGAATGCACAGCTTTTGCAGCTCTCTTTTTCGGTTCTGTACGACGAGGCGGCCAGAGAGTACATAGATGAGGCTTTCTGGGCAGATATCGACACAGGTGAAGTGTCGGTTTCCAGAAATTATCGCCCTGTCAGGGCGCTTAGCCACATAAAGCAGGAGGATTCCTGCTTTGCGAAGCTGACAGTTCCTTCTCTGATCTACTATCCCGGTGATATGAACCGGCGGATCCGATGGGAGAAGGCTATTTTCCAGGAGGTACAGGACAGTGACAGAAGAGGGCTGATGAGGCTTGCCTGGAAGGACATTCCGTCGGCGGTAAAGCAGGCAAAGAATCAGATAAAAAATACACTTTCAGATGATTTCTGCGGGATGCTCATCGCCTTTTCGAGGATTGGACGCACAGGGGAGGACGGCCGATGTGTGGTGATGGAGGACGCAGGAGGAGGAAGGATTGAGCTGAGAGATCGAACCTGCGGGGGCTGGGAGCCCTGTGTGCAGCAGCTTAGCCTGCTGCCTGACAGGACACTTCTGGAAAACCAGGTGATGTTTGGGCTGCTGTACTATGACGAGACAGACAGGAAGATTTGCCTGCATCCCAGAAGCATTGTCACGGAGAAGGAGATCGTAAGGCTCATGTATTAGAGGGGGACAGCGAAGCTGAAAATTCAGAGGAATTTCCGCGCGCTGCGGGCCAGTCTGAAATGTTCAGACAGAAAGGATAAGATATGAACTTGAGCGCACTGTATGAATTGAAGGAGCAGCTTGAGGCAGCGGCAGTTTATGGGACAGGTCTTATGACCGGGGATTTCCGCCTGAAGAAGGCGGTAGCCCAGATGGCGCCTCTGGCACAGGCAGCTCCGGTTTTCAAAAAAATTGAACAGGCATCCCGGGCGGCCATGGCACCTGAGTGTCAGGACAGACCGGGAGCGCTGATGGATGCTCTGGCACTGGTAAATGCAGTTGTATCTACGCAGGGGACGGCGGGAGCGGCCGGTGAGCTTCTGCCGCTTGAGGGAGAGAGAGGTGAGGGAAACAGGAGCTGCACAGGGGAAGCCGAAAGCCCTTCAGGGGAAGCAGGCAGAGGGGACAGAGGTGAAACTGCCGTCAGCTTCCTGCAGAATATTCCGTACAGCAGGATGGCTCCTCTCGTCTCGGCTCTCACAGGAACAGGAGGGGGAAGATATGCAGTGCTTGAGAGCGCTGTGCAGGAAGAACCAGAGCTGCTTTCTGACTGGCGTCTTCTCCGTCTTATGATAAAGGCGCTGGGGGACAGCTATGGTGAGATCGGAAATCTTGTATACAGAAGGCTGCTTGAAATGGGAAGCAGTATTGTTCCCATGCTTCGTCAGGATTTTGATCCAAGCGGGAAGCGGGACATGCTTCTGAGACTTCAGCTGATAGGAGAACTGGCCGGGGCCTCAGAAAATCAGCTTTACCGGAAGGCAGCCATGGATGGAGAAAAGAGCATCAGGGAGGCGGCGATTGGTCTTCTTCGCTTTGACAGGGAAAACATTCCTCTTCTGTACGATATGCTGAAAACAGAAAGGGGGAGGATGAGAAACCGGGTTCTCTGGACTCTGTCCTTCATGGATCTTGAGGAACCGGGAGAATATCTGGCCGCCATGAAAAAGAAAAAGCCCTCTGAGGCTGCCGGGATTCTCTGCGATGCCGACAATGTCCGCTCGGCAGATTTGATGGCAGACGTCCTGGAGCAGTTCCGGGAGAGTGTGAAAACAGAGATGGAGAAGGCAGGGGAAGAGTACCATAAGACAGAATTGCTTCTGACCTCTCTCGGGAAAAACGGAACACTTGAGGACGGGACTACGGCATCCCAGCTCAGAAAAAAGAGAGCCCGGCTATACCAGAGGATGCAGTGGGATTTATGGCGCGGCGGAAACGAGC
>JAHZAR010000001.1:3914-27648 GCA_019423835.1 Clostridiales bacterium
CTGAGCGGGCCGGCCTGGGGGACCGATGAAGAAACGATCTGGCGGGCGGCAGAAGGAAAGTGTTCCGATAAGCTGTTTGAGTGGCTCAGGCGCGTTTATGCTGAAACGCCGGGATTTTTCCCTCCCTTCTTTTTCTATGATTCCTTCTGTGATTCCCCCACAGAGGAAATGGCTTCCTTTATTGAACGGATGTTCCGGGAGTTTGGAGATTCAGACAGGCGGGATGAGAGGCGCAGCGGGCTCGAGGAGGCCGTGTTCGCCAGGGCTCTTCTCACTGAGCCGGCGGAGACCGTGTATGAGAGATTCAGCCTCTGGCTGGCAGACGGGAGCGCTTCTGCCCTATTGCAGGTATTGAGCCAAATTCAGTATTCAGAAGAGAAAAAACGGTACATTCTCAGAATGCGCGGACTCGGAAAGAGGAACGGTGACAGAAAAAGGGGGCCTGTAAGTTTTGAAAATCTGGACCGGAGATGGTACGACTGGCTTCTTCTTCCGGAGAACAGGGTTTTTGTCAGAAAAAATGTGAAGGTGTATACAGAGCAGATGCCGGGGCGGGGATATGTGCCGGAGAGTGCCTCTAAGGCATCTGCCTGGGGCTGTCTGGAGCAGATACTGGCGCAGCTGTACTGTCCGGATACAGAGGGACTGTCCGAGGCATACAGAGGACATTTTGAAAGCCTGCTTCATAGGGGACTGGAGATCGACAGCCGGCTGCTGAGTATTCTCAGACGATGCGGGTCTGGGGATTATGATTTCATTGTTGAGAGAGTCCTGAAGGAAAATCAGGACCGATACATGTGGCGTGTGAAATGTCTGCTGGAGGAGCTGCCTCTGTCTGCCGGCGAGCTTTCGGCGAGCATTGGCCGGGCCCTGGAGAGGGATGCGGGAGGCAGAATAGCCGGCAGGGACAGAATCCAGACATGGCGGGAGCAGCTTGCCAATGGGGCGGGCATAGGAGAGCTGGTATAGAACCTGGAAAGAGAGGCAGAAGACAGAACACAAAGTTTTGAGAGAAAGGACAGGACATTTATGGGTAAGGAAAACATACAGAGGCTGCCTGCAGAGGAGCTGTTTCAGAAGGAGATAGATGCGCTGATTGCTGCGGAGAGGGAGACTGTTCCTTCCGGATGGAGGATGTCGCCGCGCTCGGTTCTCACCTACCTATGCGGAGGAACGGTCAAAGGAGTGGAGATTACCCCCAAGTATATCGGCCACAGGAGGCTGGTTGAAATAGCCATCGCCACGCTGGTGACAGACAGAGCTCTTCTGCTGATAGGAGATCCGGGAACTGCAAAATCCTGGCTGTCAGAGCATCTGACTGCAGCCATAAACGGGGATTCCACCAAGGTTATCCAGGGCACGGCAGGTACGACAGAGGAACAGATCCGATATTCCTGGAATTATGCCATGCTGATTGCCGGAGGCCCCTCCAGGGAAGCTCTGATCCCGAGCCCGGTATACCGCGCCATGGAAACGGGAACCATCGCCAGAATGGAGGAGATCTCAAGGTGCGCCTGTGAGGTACAGGATGCGCTGATCTCGATTCTGTCGGAGAAGAGGATATCAGTGCCTGAGCTGGGAATCGAGATACCGGCGAAAAAGGGCTTTTCCCTTATCGCTACAGCCAATACCAGGGATAAAGGGGTCAACGATATGTCCTCCGCCCTCAAACGCCGTTTCAACACTGTGGTCCTGCCGGCGCCTGAAAGCCTGGATGCAGAGATGGACATCGTTCGCACCAGAGTTACCCAGCTTTCGGAAAATATGGATCTCAACGCGGCAGTGCCGGACAGCGAAGTGGTTGAAAAGGTCTGCACTATTTTCAGGGAGCTGAGGATGGGGATGACGCTGGACGGAAAGCAGAAGCTGAAGAGTACATCCGGTGTGCTGTCTACAGCTGAGGCAATCTCTCTGCTGGGGGGAAGCATGGCTCTGGCCGGAAGCTTTGGAGACGGGACGATCACCGACTGCGATCTGGCCGCCGGACTGCAGGGAGCTATCGTCAAGGATGAGGACAGGGATTCCAAGGCATGGGTGGAATACCTGGAAAATATCATGAAGAAACGCGGCTCCCGGTGGCTTGGACTTTACCGGGAATGCAGGGAGCTGAACAGCTGATCAGAGTCAGAAAGGCAGGGAGAGCAAGATATGAGAGAGGGGTTTGAGGAAAGTAAGCTGCGGCTCTGGCCCGGCGGTCCCCACCTGTTCGGAATCCGCCATCTGTCGCCTGCAGGAGCCTGGCATCTGCGGACATTTCTGGAACAGACAGATCCGGAGCTTGTGTTAATCGAGGGACCGTCTGATTTTACCGATTTGATTGGGGAGCTGACAGACGGACAGGTGAAGCCGCCCATTGCCGTGATGGCCTACACGAAGGAGCTCCCCATACAGACACTTCTGTATCCGTTTGCCGTCTATTCTCCTGAATATCAGGCACTTCTGTGGGCCGGGGAGAATGGCAGGCAGGCCAGATTTATGGATCTGCCCTCCGGCACCTTTCTGGCTCTTCAGAAGAGGAGAGAGGAGCTCAGGAGCGGAGATCCGCCGGAGAAAAAACAAGAGGCAGAGGAAAAACGGAAGCAGGGACTCAGTATGTCTGAGCTCTGCGGAACGGTCGGCTGGTTGGCAGGAACAGGAGGTCAGGAGGCCTTCTGGGAGCATCTGCTGGAAAATACAGGGACAGCAGATGGGTACCGGAAGGGAGCGGCTGAATTTGGAGCCGGTCTGCGGGAGCTGTCAGAGGAGGATGAGACTGAACAGGCAGAAACATATCTGAGAGAAGCTTATATGCGCCGTGAGATAGAGCGGGCGGTGAGGGAGGGAATCCCACCTGATCGGATCGTCGCCGTTACCGGAGCCTTTCACCTTACAGGACTTCAGAGGACAGACGCCATGACAGAAAAGGAGGTACAGGCTCTTGGGCATCTGGAATGCTGCAGGACACTGATGCCTTATTCCTATTTCAGGCTTTCAGAGCGTGGCGGATATGGGGCGGGAAACCGTGCACCGGCCTATTATGAGCTGCTGTGGAAGGCCAGAAAAAGAGGAGAGGGGAGCTATGCGGCGATACGCTATCTTGCGAATCTGGCGGCATTCTGCCGCAGAGAGGGAAATCCGGTCTCTTCCGCAGAGGTGATCGAGGCCCTTCGCCTGGCCGGGGCGCTGGCGCAGCTGTCAGGTTATGAGAACCCGTCTCTGAATGATCTAAAAGATGCAGCCGTGGCCTGCATGGGTCATGGGAACTATGGGGAGCTGGCAGTGGCCATGGCAGACACGGAGATTGGAACTGCAGTGGGAAGACTTCCTGAGGGAGTGAGCCAGACCTCTATTCAGACGGATTTTAACAGAAATATGGCGGAGCTGAAGCTGGAGCGCTACCGCTCTGTGGCGGCTCAGGAGCTTTCACTGGATCTGAGGGAAAAACTGACTGTGAAATCAAAGCGGTCTGCGTTTCTGGATTTAAACCGCTCTTTTTTTCTTCACAGGCTTCGGGTGCTGGGAAACAGCTTTGTGTTTTTGAAGGAAAACCGCCAGGAGGGGGCGACCTGGGGGGAAGGATGGGTTCTGAGATGGACGCCGGAATCTGAAATCCGGCTGGTGGAAGCAGTGCTCAAGGGGGATACCGTAGAGCAGGCTGCCTCCTTTGAGCTGAAACAGAGGGCGGACAGGGCAGGAAGCATCAAAGCTCTCTCCAGAGTGATTGAGGAGGCGTTTCTGTGCGGCATGCCGGAGGCGGTGGCATACACGGTGTCAGCTCTTCAGGCCATGGCGGTAGATACGGCCTCTGCAGAGGAGCTGGCCTCTGCAGCCGGCAGTCTGTCTGTGGTGCTCCGGTATGGAGACATCAGGAGGCTCGACAGGAAGCCGCTGATTCCGGTGCTTGGCCAGATCTTTCTGAGGCTCTGCCTGATTCTGGCGGAAGAGTGCCGGTGCGATGACGAGGCGGCTAAACGGATTGCCGAGTCCATAAACACAGCTCACACAGTGGCGGTTGCCCATGATTTTCTGGACGGGGAGCGTCTGGAGCGTGTCCTGCAGGAAATTGCCGGAAGAGACGATCTCAATACGAAGCTGTCAGGCTTTGCAGCAGCCATTCTCCTTGAAGGGGGAAAAATGACGGAGGAGGAGCTTTTAAGAGAGGTGTCCAGAAGGCTTTCGCCGGGAATTCCGGCTGAACTGGGAGCCGGGTGGTTTGAGGGGCTGTCCATGAAGAACCATTATGCCCTGATTGCAAGGCTCTCCCTGTGGAGTAGCCTGAGCAGATATCTGGATGAGCTGGATGACAGGGAATTCAAGAGGGCGCTTGTGTTTTTGAGAAGGGCCTTTGCAGAC
This sequence comes from Clostridiales bacterium, assembly GCA_019423835.1. Classification (GTDB taxonomy): domain Bacteria; phylum Bacillota; class Clostridia; order Lachnospirales; family Lachnospiraceae; genus Otoolea. The sequence goes on from JAHZAR010000001.1 coordinate 8,247, forward strand.
TTCACCTCAGAGGAGAAAAACAGGATTGCGGAAAACCTGGGAGAAATCTGGCAGGTAAACCCGGAACAGGTGAGTGAGATTTTAAATGAAACGCTCTCAGGGGAGGAACAGCAGGAGCTCTTGGAAGGGCTGTCAGATTTTGACTTTGACGATATATAGGATACGAGCCTTTACAGACAGAGTGCCGAGAGGAGGCAGGTATGGATACAGCAGAACGCATGAAACGATGGCGTCTGATTCTTGGCGCTGAGAGCGAGAGCCAGTTTCAGACAATGGAGGGGTATGGGGGAGCCAGACTGTCGGAGGAACAGCTGATGATGGATCAGGCCCTTGCCGCCATATACAACAGCGCAGCCTACGGAGGATTTCAGGCTCGGGGAGGGGCCGGACAGGGGGGAGGAAGAGGCCCCTCCAATCCTCAGCTCACAAGATGGCTGGGAGATGTGAGAACGCTGTTTGATCGGGAGATTGTGAAGATTGTGCAGGGAGACGCCATGGAGCGGTGCGGACTGAAACAGCTTCTGTTTGAGCCGGAGATACTGGAAAATCTGGAGCCGGACATCAGCCTGGCCAGCACCATTCTGCTCTTAAAGGATCAGATCCCAAAACGCTCGAAGGACAGTGTGAGGGCATTTATTGAGAAAATCGTGGAGGAAATCAACCGTCTGCTGGAGCAGGATGTCAGGAGGGCGGTAGCATCTGCGGTCAACCGCCGCCGCCATTCTCCTATCCCCTCGGCTTCTGCTCTCGATTTTCAGAGGACGATCCGGAGAGGACTGAAAAATTACAGACCGGAGGTGAAAAAACTCATTCCCGAGCATTTTTATTTCTTTGACCGAACCAGCCGGACAGCGGCCAACAGGCATACGGTTATTCTGGACGTGGATCAGAGCGGTTCTATGGGAGAGTCGGTTATCTATTCTTCGATTATGAGCTGTATACTGGCCAGCATGGCGGCGTTGGAGACAAGAATTGTGGCCTTTGACACAAATGTGGCAGATTTAACAGAAAAATGCAGTGATCCGGTAGATCTGCTGTTTGGATTTCAGCTTGGGGGAGGAACCGATATTGACCGCTCAGTAGCTTACTGCGAGAAATTCATTGAGAATCCGTCCAAGACCCTGTTTTTCCTGATTTCAGATTTAGAGGAAGGAGGGAACCGGGCGTCCCTTCTGAGGCGGCTGGCAGCCCTTCGGGAATCGGGGGTAACAGTAATCTGTCTGCTGGCCATTGCCGACAAGGGAAAACCCTACTACGATGCTCAGATGGCAGGCCGTATCGCCTCTCTGGGAATCCCCTGCTTTGCCTGTACCCCGGAAAAGCTCCCGGCCCTCCTGGAACGGGCTCTGAAAGGGCAGGATCTCACCATCTTCGGGAAAGAGGCATCGGAAACTTCCTAAAACTGCAGAAGAAGACACGGCAAATCAGCCCTCTCCAATAAGCTCCCACCTTAACAGAACAATAGGGGTATGGTATAATGACTGCAAAGCAGTCATTATACCTGCGCATACCGGTTTCAGCATTCACTGCTGAAATCCGGGCGCTGAGTTCCGCCGGAGGCTGCCATATCCGGAGGATATGGCATAATGGCCGCAGGACACGCAGGGAGGCCTCCGGCCTCACCCATCCACTACAATACAGACTATCCACAGGAGAGATACATGACATCATCACATACACTCTTAACAGCATCATCAACACAGCCGCACGGCTCATCTGAGTGTGGCAATTCCCATACGCAGAAGCGGGGAACCGCTCAGCAGCAGGAGGTTGCGCCTATCCTCAAATGGGTGGGGGGAAAGCGGCAGCTTCTGGAATCCATTGTGCCGCTGATTCCGGAGTATACCACTTATTATGAGCCATTTGTGGGAGGAGGGGCAGTCCTGTTTGCCACTCAGCCTAAAAAGGCAGTGATCAATGACTCCAATGCCGAGCTGATCAATGTATATGAGACTGTGAAGAACCAGCCGGAAGAGCTGATCAGCCTGCTGGAACGGCACAGAGAGGCAAACGGTCAGGAGTATTTTTACCAGATCCGCGCCCTTGACCGGGAGCCGGAAGCCTACGGACGGCTGACGCCTGTAGAGAGGGCTGCCAGGATCATCTATCTGAATAAAACCTGCTATAACGGCCTCTTTCGGGTCAACAGCGCCGGCCAGTTCAACGCGCCCTGGGGGCGTTATAAAAATCCCAATATCTCAGGGGCAGACAACATCCGGGCTATGAGCGTCTACCTGAACCGGGCCAGGGTGACAATCAAATGCGGAGACTACAGGGAAGCCCTGAAGGGGATACGAAAGGGCGCCTTTGTCTACTTCGACCCGCCCTATATGCCCCTCAGCTCTTCCTCCTCTTTTACTGGCTACACGGCGAGCGGGTTCGGTGAAGCAGAGCAGATTGAGCTGAAGCGCCAGTGTGATCTTCTCGATAAAAGAGGAATCAAATTTCTGCTCTCCAACTCTTGCTGTGAATTTATAGAAAACCTGTACAGCGGCTATACCATAGAGCGCGGCTCGGCCAAGCGGGCCATCAACGCAAAGGCAGATAAGCGCGGAGCGATCGACGAGGTGCTGGTGAGAAATTACTGATCTGTAAGCTTGCCGGACTTATCTTCAGAAGAGGGAGGAACTGTGGGAATTATCGAAGAAAAATGGGAGGCTCTGTTTGAGAAATACAGAATCAGGGAGGAGGTAGCCGCGCACGGCTGCTTCCCGATTACAGCCGATCAGATCCGGGAGTTTAAGGAACCGCGTCTTATGACAAAATTTGATACCCGGGAATCTCTTCCCAAAGTTTTTGGAAGGCTGGGAATTCTTCCGGTTACCAGGGGGAAATACGTGATAGGAGACTTCAGACTCTATGAGGATTTCCCGGAATTCTCTCCGGAGTCTGCCGGAGGAATAAAGCGGGCAGACAGCTCCCTGATACCGGATTATCTGGAAACCATCGATATACAGGATGTGCGCTCAGAGGCAGCCGCCATCCGGCTGATGGGGTTCACAGGGATCCTGGAGGATTTTCTGGGAGAGAAGAGAATGATTGAGACGGTTTCCGGCAGGATGGCCTCCGGTGTGTTTTCCTTTCAGATTCACTCAGAGGACAGGAGACAGCTGTCAGTGATTGAGGTGAACAATTCGCAGGTGGAAATCGACGGCGGATTTGAAGGCGCAAGCTGTTTTTCTATTATTGAAGGAAAAAATGTGGTGCACAGCAACTTCCTGGTGCGCCAGCTCTATTATCCCTTTCGCCTGTGGAGGGAGAAAATCAGGAAGCCGATCCGTCCGGTGTTTCTGGTCTACTCCAACAATGTCTTCCGGCTTCTGGAGTATGAATTCACCGACTGGCAGCTCTACGATTCACCTCGGCTGGTACAGGAAAAATATTATAGCTTTGAGGACACGGCGATCCGGAAGGAGGAGCTGGCTGAGGTGTGGCGCGAGGTAAAGGTTCTCCCTGAACCTGAGGGGATTCCCTTTATACAGGCAGACAGCTTTGACAAGGTCATTTCGCTGACCGAGCATCTGAACCGTCATTCTCTGACATCACAGGAGATCGCAGAGGTGTTCGGGTTTCGCGAGAGACAGTCCGGCTATTATTACAATGCCTGTGCCTATCTGGGGCTGGCGTGCAGAAAAAAGCCGGACGGGGCACAGAAAGGACCTGTGCGCATCGGGATTACTCCGGCCGGAAGACGCCTGCTGTCCCTTTCCTACCGGGAGAGGCAGCTTGGATATGTTAAACGGATTCTGGAGCATGCGATTTTTCACGAGCTTTTTGGGATTTTCCTGAGTACCGGAACGATACCCGATAAGAAATACATTGAGGGAAGAATGATGGCCATGGGCCTCTGCGCAGAGAGCCTGGCAGGCCGCAGGGCCTCATCGGTAGCAGGCTGGCTCAGGTGGATCAAACACCTTACGGACTGATGCCCCGGGGGAGAAGCGGGGGGCCCAGCCTGCCCCCAGTCTGCCCCAAATCTGTGCGCAGCGGAAAGCTCTGCTGCGTGCGGGGAATGACAGGATAAGGGGCTTTGGCTTTCTAATACCATCTGACCATGGGCACCTCATTGTTGATGCCTTTGGTGCAGAGGATCTGGTGAATGTCAATGATGCCGTTGTGGAAGGTAGCTGCGCAGGAGGACAGATACAGCTCCCACATGCGCAGGAAACGCTCGTCAAACATGGCACGGGCCTCCTCGATATGCTCTCTGTAGTTCTGTTCCCAGCAGAGGAGGGTTTTGTTGTAGTGGAGGCGGAGATTTTCCACATCAAGGGTGTGGAAGCTGTCTTCTGACAGGGCAGAGATCATTTCCCGCAGGCTGGGAATCATTCCTCCCGGGAAAATGTATTTTTTGATCCAGGGATCCCCCGGATGCTCCTTCAGAGCGCTGATAAAGTGGAGAAGGAACATGCCGCCGTCCTTCAGTACATTTTCTACACAGTCTACAAAGAGCTGATAGTTGTCACGTCCCACGTGCTCCAGCATGCCTACACTCACCACGCGGTCAAAGGACATGCCGCTTCCCTTCAAATCCCTGTAGTCCATCAGTTTGACTGTGAGGTAATCCTGAAGCCCTTCATCCTGGATGCGTTTTTCAAATTCTCTGTACTGCTCATGGCTCAGGGTGATGCCTGTGCCCTTAATCTTATATTTCTTGGCAGCTTCAATGAGAAGAAAGCCCCATCCGCAGCCAATATCCAGAAGAGACATTCCCTCTTTCAGCCACAGCTTTTCGAGAATGTAGTCAACCTTATTCTTCTGAGCTGTTTCCAGACTGTCCTCCGGTGTTTTAAAATAGGCACAGGAATAGCTCATAGTCTTGTCCAGCCAAAGCTTATAAAAATCATTGCCCAGATCGTAATGGCTGGTTACCTCCTTTGCCTGATTTTTCTTTGAGGTGGAGGTGTGAATCAGCTTTTTCAGAGCGTGCTCGTCCGTTGAAAATTTCCCCATCTGTCCCAGAAAGTGATCCAGGGCATTGTAGAGATTTCCCTCCACGTCCAGATCGCCGTCCATGTAGGCTTCGCCCAGAGCCAGAGAGGTGCTGGTCAAAAGTTTTGACATGGGGATTGCTTTCTTGAAAATAACGGTAAAAGCCGGCTCTCCGTTTCCGATAGGGTAGGAACGGTCACCAAACTTTACCAAGAAGGGATAATCGGTAAAACGTCCGAGAAATTCTACCATGGCTTTTTCTTCTACTGCTTCAAACATCGTCAATTCCTCCTTCCAAGAAAAACTCCCGAGGGGGGAGTACAGCCTTCCATATACATTTCTACAAATGTTCATATGAATACATATAAAAACTAATGCTATTTCTTTTTTATTTACTCTAATTTTTTAAAACTGTCAAGGGAAATAATGGCAAAAAAATCGGAAAAAGAAGATAAATTTTCGACAGCAGTGAATGAGATCTTAAAATATATCCATAATAATGTCGGATTCAGACGTTTGCTGAGGGCAGAATAGAGAAACAGACGGAGGAAGAGGCAGCATAAAATCCTTGCTAAGAGAGCGCAGCTCAGGTATACTCTTCTTGCGGCTCGGGCCTTAAACGGCAGATGCAGCATTAAAGACTCTGAGAAATTTAAGAGGGGGGAGCGTAAGGATGGATTTAAGAGAAATAAAGGAGAGGATGCATACAGGGAGCCTCTACTATGCCAATGACAGCGAGCTGGCCAAGGAGCAGGAAAAACAGATGGAGCTGCTCTATGAGTACAACCACACAAGGCCGTCTGAGGGAGAAAAAAGAGACAGACTGATGAGGGAAATGTTTGCAAAGGTGGGAGAAAACTGTTACATAGAGCCGCCCCTTCACGCCAACTGGGCAGGCAAATTTGTACATATGGGAAAGGGTGTCTATGCCAATTTCAATCTGACTCTGGTAGACGATGCGGAGATTTTTATCGGGGACCATGTTATGTTTGGACCCAATGCAGTGGTCTGTACGGGAACACACCCAGTCTGTCCGGAGCTCCGTGAAAAGCAGGCCCAGTATAATCTTTCCGTAAGGATTGGAGATAACGTCTGGGTTGGAGCCGGTGCAGTGATTCTTCCCGGTGTGACGGTGGGAAAAAATTCCGTGATCGGGGCCGGGAGTGTGGTTACAAAGGATATACCGGACAATGTGGTGGCAGTTGGAAACCCCTGCCGTGTTCTCCGGGCGATCACGCAGGAGGACAGAAAGTATTTCCGACGCGGGATGGAAATCGACATTGATTAAGAGAGGGAGAGAATATGCTTCTGGTACAGCCCGGCCTGGGCGGCCCGCTCTTTTAGCATATTCTCTCATCCCGGTCTGAGTGCTGGAACGGTTCCAAATCAGAACGGTTCAGGCTAAACTTCTGCCGCATCTGCAGGTTCAATCCAATAGCGCTGCCATACGGTGCCGTCTTTGGAAATCTCATTCTCCAGAATCCCGCCATTTTTTATAATACTTCTGGCAGAAGCCGTATTTTCTTTCCGGCATACCATCAGCACTCTGCCGATGCCAAGCTTTCTGCATTCTGAAAGAGCCAGACCGATCATCTGTGTGGCGGCTCCCTTCCCCCGCTCCGAGGGCCTGATCCCGTCGCCGAGATGGCCGCCGTTTAAAAGAAGGCTCTCATTCAGGCGGTGTCTGATGTTTACGGCTCCCACAAGGATGTTCCGATCGGTGTCCAGGCAGAAAAAGGTGGAATCAGGGACAAATCCCTCCTTTGGTTCTGAGATGTCCAGATTTTTTACGTAGTTTTCAAAATCCCGGTAATCGCTTCTGACGATAGCCCATGGGATGACAGTTTCGCCGCAAGCGCACCATTCGTCCATCATATCGAACAAAAGGGATTTATAAGAGCTGCTCATTTTAATCAGCTTCAGGTTCATATACCATCTCCTTTCAGAAAATACAGAAATATCTGGCTCTCCCCAATTACATGCCGCTCCCCGGAATCAGTCTTCCGGATAGAGGAGCCTGCTGTCGTCCACAGAATCCAGCACCTCTCTCAGAAAGCGGTCAGCCAGCCAGTTGGCCATGGGAAGATTCATGTCCAGATAGTTTCCGCAGTCCCTTGCAGATGCGCCTGGCACATCTCCCCGGTAGCCGCGGATAAAGGCGAACATTTCCTGCATCAGAGGCACAATATCCCTCGACTCATAGTCGCCGCAAAGAAGCAGATAGAAACCGGTGCGGCAGCCCATGGGGCCGAAGTAGAGCACACGGTCTTTGTACTCGGTGTGGTTTCTGAGGAAGGTGGCGCCCAGATGCTCAATGGTGTGAACTTCCGCAGTGTTCATGACAGGCTCAAAGTTTGGCCTGGTCATGCGGATGTCGAAGGTGGTGACTGTCGTATCTCCGGCCCTGTCCTTTCTGGATACATAAATGCCCGGAAGCAGTTTTAAGTGGTTGATGGTAAAGCTTGTGATTTTATCCATAGCGATCACTCCTGTCTGTCAGATTTGCAGAGAAGACTTGCCGGGGGCAGGCCTCCCCTGCAGGTATAAGTGTATCAGAGGAGGGAGAGGAAGACAAGTGGGTAAGGGCAGGAATAAGAAGATGCTGGTGCAAAAGCAGAAAGACGGGAAAAGGGGATAAAAAGGTTTACAAATATATTTTTTTTTTGATATACTGAAACAGAAAGTGAAAGGGTTAATGATAGAAGAAAAAGTCAGCTGTATAAGGCTGCAGACAGTATTTCTGAAGCGGAAATACAGAAGATGGGAGGAGCATAAAGATGCAGTGGAACGGCAGAAGGATCTTTAATACCAGGGGGGGGGTATTCGCGGAAAGGGAATACTGATACCCTTCTTTTCATTGACTGGTTATGTCTGGGATCCATTCTTTTTTTTGCATATGTGGTTTTTCTGTATGCAGATCTGACAGATACGTATGAAAATTCCATTCTTTTTTTAAAATCCATTTACCACGGCTGCCTCGGGCAGTTTTATTCTTATACAATTGAACATTCCAGATCCTTTTGGGCGGCAAACTATGACGCTGTGATCTACCTGGTTTACGGCATATGGAATCTTCCTGTGCTTCTGATCACGAAGCTTCTCGGGATCGACTATTTTTCATGGGCTCCCGGGCTTCTGTGGTGCAAAACCCTGGGAATTCTCTTCTGCCTTGGAAATGCATGGATGATCAGTAAAACTCTGCGCTGTATCGGAACGCCGAAGGCTTTTGCAAGGCTGGGCAGCTTTTTGTTTCTGAGCAGCTTATCTCTGTACCTGATTGCCTTTGTGATTGCGCAGGTGGACGGCTTTGCCCTGTTTCTTCTGCTTTTGGGCTTTTATTTTTATCTGAACGGAAAGGAAAAATGGTTCCTGCTCTGCTACGCTATCGCACTGCCGTGCAAGATGTTCGCCATATTTCTCTTCCTTCCGCTGCTTCTTCTGACAGAAAAGAGAATTATTTTTCTGGGAGTAAAAACAGCGCTGCTGTTTGTGTTCTGGTTCCTGTCCAGACTTCTGTTTAACGGTGATCCGGCCTACCACTTCGCTGTGGGTTCTCAGAGCCGGGACGCCATACTGCAGATTGCGGGAAGCAAATTTTTCTGGGGCTGGGATGTCATTCTGTTCGCAGTTGCCTATATGGGGATCTGTGTGTTCTGCTATCTGTGCAGAGAATACAGAGAGAACAGGAACCGTTATGAGATTCCCGTTTACTGTGCCATGGCTGTATGGATCTGTTTTGTCTGTTTTATCAATTTCAACTCCTACTGGGTGCTCTATCTGCTCCCGTTCTTGATTATCGGGATTGTGGGAAACGGACGTTTTTTAAAGCTCTGCTGTTTCCTGGAGCTGGCGTTTTCAGTTGGATATTTCGGAGTGCTGGTGCTTTACTGCAATCCGCTGGCAGACGTAGATCTGCTGAACCGGCTGTTTCTTGGCAGCTTTTACTCCATTCCGGCCTATGACGCCACAAAGTATGGTTCTGTCAATTATATGGCAGAAGTGCTGGGCTGGGATATGTGGGCGCCGTTTTTTTCTTCCTGCATGATAGGAGCTCTTTTTATGCTCCTGATTCTGGCCTGCCCTTTTCTGTTTCGGAAGGAAAAGCGTTTTGTGATGCCGGAGCAGTCGGTTTTAGCGGTGAGGGTTGCCTGCGTGGCAGCTTTGACTGTGTTTATTCTGTACGCATACTTAAAGCCGGCTCCTCCTGTTGTGTATTCTACCCTGGAAGCTGAGCAGACCATTTGCCAGACAGATCTGTTGAAAGACAGCTCGTGGATCGGACAGGAGATGGAGCCGGACAGAACGGCAAAGCCGAAGGAAATAGAGCTGTTTTTCATGAATCCTGACTATAAGCGCAATAATTTCTGTTCTATAAAAGTAGAGATGATTGATACCGGGGATGGCCGAGTCTTGTTCTCTGACCGAATCGGCTGCTCAATGATAGAGAGCGGAGAAAAGATTCGAATAAGCCTAGACGGACTGACTCTGGAGGCGGGGAAGAACTATCTGATAAAACTGACGGGAATAAAGGGAATAGTCCGGAATGAAGGCATGGAGATTTTTCCGGGTATAACGGATGGCCTTTGCGATCCAGCGCACCCTGCGATTCTCAATGGTGCAGAGCAGGACTATAATCTCTATTTCAGAGTCCGCTGACAGGAGAGGAGGTACAGAACAATGGAGAAGAAATGTGAAACAGCGAGAGCCAGAAAGATAACGCCGATCCTGTATATCATTGTCCCCTGCTACAATGAGGAGAGCGTACTGCCTGTCACCTCAAAGATTTTTCTGGACAAGCTTCAGGGCATGATTGAACGAAGAAAAATAAAGGATGAGAGCCGTATCCTGTTTGTAAACGACGGATCCAGAGACGGGACCTGGGAGCTGATATGCAGTCTGGCCAGGGAGGAACGCCACTACGCGGGGATCTCACTGAGCCGGAACCGCGGTCATCAGAATGCGGTTCTGGCAGGACTGATGACTGCAAAATCTGCCTGTGACATTACTATAACAATCGATTGTGATGGGCAGGATGAACCGGACGCTATGGAAAAGATGGTGGATGAGTGGAACAGGGGAGCAGAGATTGTATACGGTGTGAGAAGCAGCAGGAAGACAGACACCTTCTTTAAACGGTTCACTGCGGAGAGCTTTTACCGGATCATGGGATGGATGGGGGTGGAGACGGTATTTAACCATGCTGACTACCGGCTTCTCAGCCGCCGGGTTTTAAAGGAGCTGTCCGGCTACCAGGAGGTGAATCTTTTTCTCAGAGGCATGATTCCTCTGATTGGGTTTCAGAGCAGCAGTGTCTGCTACGAACGCCAGGAACGTCTGAAGGGAGAGAGCCACTACACACTGAAAAAGATGGTTGCCCTGGCAGTGGACGGGATCACAAGCCTGTCAACCAAGCCAATCCGCCTGATCACAGGCCTGGGACTGATAATTGCCTTTCTGAGCTTTATCGGAGTTCTGTGGTCTGTGATGCAGGTATTTGCAGGAGAAACCGTCAAGGGATGGGGCTCAATCGTCAGCATCGTCTGCTTCCTCAGCGGAATTCAGCTGTTATCCCTGGGGATTATCGGGGAATATATCGGAAAAATCTATATGGAGACGAAGCACAGACCCAGATTTATTATCAGTGAGACTACGTGGGAATTGGAAGAGGAAGAATGATAGAAAAATATTTTGAAAAAAACTTCTGTATAATCAATTTTTTTCTTACAGCGTTTTTTGCAGCCGTTATGGTAGTAGGAGCGAGCTTTATGAAGCTTAGCAGCTGGGAGGAAGTAAGACGCTACCCGGTATTTAGCCTGGTATCGTTTTTCTGCTACTGGGCTGTTTACTTTACTGTTTCTCTGCTTCTGTTTAAAAAGATCCTGGTTCTGGAGAAAGACAGGAAAGAGACAAAGAACAGGACGTCCACAGAATTTTTCATCCTGTGGGCAGGGCTGCTGCTGTGCTGGCTCCCCTATCTGATCGGATTTTATCCCGGGATCAGCAACAGCGATGTCTCGGACCAGCTGGCCCAGGCATTTAATTTTGAAAATGAAACTTATCGGCTGGCGGAGCATCCCCTGTCAGACAAGGTTCTGATTAACGGGCATCACCCTGTTTTTAATACCTGGATCCAGGGATTATTTCTGAGGGTCGGGATATTGCTGGGAAGCCAGAATGTGGGCATTTTTCTGCACGCTCTATGGATAGCCCTTCTGACGACGGGTGTATTTTCGTATTCACTCTGGTATATGATGCGAAACTCTGTGCCCAGATGGATGTGCATGACCGTTTTTTTCATATTTGCGTTTGTTCCCTGCTTTCCGCTTTACGGGATCAATCTTGTTAAAAATTCTACCTATTCTGCCTGGCTGTATCTGTGGGTGATCCTGCTGGTGCGCCTGGCCGTGGAGGGAGAGGGGCTGCTCAGGAAAAAGGCCTATCTGTTCTTATTTTCTCTTTCCATACTGATGCAGATGCTGAACGTCAAGCATGGAATTCATGTGGTTGTTTTGACAGCTGTATTTGTGCTGTGGGCATACAGGGTATCCCTCAGAAGACTGCTGCCGGTGTTTCTGATTCCTGTTTTGGCAGTTCAGATTGGATTTAACGGAATTCTGCTGCCGTCTCTTCAGATATCGCCGGGAAGCAGGAGGGAGGCACTGGGATTTTTCTACCAGCAGACGGCCCGTTATGCCAGAGATTATCCTGATGAAGTGACTCCGGAAGAGAAGGCTGCGATTGACGGGGTGCTGGATTATGACCGGCTTGCCGGACTGTACAACCCGATCACCTCGGATCCGGTGAAGTTTGAAGCCTACAGAAAGGAGCAGACCAGGGAGGATCAGACTGCATACTTTAAAGTATGGGCAAAACAGTTTATAAAACATCCGGGAGTGTACTTGGAGGCCGCTATAAACGGCTGTTATGGGTTTTTCTACCCGGGACTGATGGAATGGTACGATTACAGAGGGTTTGACTCTGCCCTCCGGGAGGCGGGAGACGGCTTTTTCACGGCAGGACATCCCCAGGCGCTGTCGGGATTCAAAGATTTGCTGAAAGCCATAGAATACAACGCCAAATTTCTTCCTTTCATCGGCATGTTTTTCCGTCACGGCACCTACGTATGGGTGATGTTATGGTGCGCGGCAGCACTGCTGGCCGTAAAAAAATACCGTTATCTGGCAGCGCTGACGCCGTTCCTTCTGAATATTCTGGTATGCATCGTCTCGCCGTTTAACGCAAATACCAGATACCTTCTGCCTGTCATCTATGGAGCCGGGTTTGCCGTATTAATTGTTATTTCGGCAGTTTTGCAAAATAAAAAAGACTAGCTATTAAAAGTCAGGTCTAAAATGGAGATTCTACGAATGAATTGTGGAAACGCATTTCAGATATTGCTGTATCTTGATAATCGCATGACAAACAGAGCATCGTATATCGATGCTCAAAGGAGGATTATAGAACAGAAAAAGAGTATGCCTTTTTTATGTAAAGCTTGCTGGATTTTCCATTGCATCGATCAGCCGCATATGCCAGAATCTTATCCGGTGAATCAAAGCGGGAAAAACCCCCGATTTCAGCCAGGATCATGGCGCCTATGCGGTAACTAACTGCTCCCGGGAATGGTTAGGAGGAGGGAAAGTGGCTCTCATCTATGATTCGTTTGAGCCCAGATTCAATCTATGAAATCTCAGAATCCAGTTCCCCCAATCAGACTGTGTGTTTCAATTCCAGAGATTTGGCGGCCATCTCGGAGCCGGCAGAGACCCTGGCAGCATCCCGTATTTCGATCACTCTCTCTGCGGTAGCGGCCTTTGAAAGTGTTTTCCAACAGTTTCGTCAGGTGTGTCCAATGGAGGAAGCAATCTTACTGGCAGAAGGGAGTGCGGAAAGCGGTGCGTATACAGAAACCATGTGAAGTGACAGAACAAGTTTTTCCAATTCGGGGAAGAGGACGGCAACAGGCCTGGAAAAAAGAACATCAATTCCAACGCAGATCATAAGAAAACTCTTTAGTAAAAGATTTAGGTACTATTTGATTCCACAAGACTCTTTGAGCCTGCAGCCTCGTTTTAAATCAACTGTCATGCAGTATTCCATTGATTAACAACAATACAAAAAGACTGTGGTTGGAGCCTTTCTGAACCATCAGGTGGCAGGAAACAGTCACCAATCCACAGTATCTCCAAATAAGTATAGCATACAGACTTTGGAGAGGGTCTATATTTATAATGCAGGGGAGATAATGAACGGCAGAATCCAGATACCTTCTGCGAGAAAAGCCGTGAAGAAGTGTGTGAAATTCATCTCCTCAGATCTCGGCTATAAGCTGTAAATACTGTTTCTATTATGCAAAAAATGCAGTGCCAGGGGATAAGTGTGGACACGAAAAGCAGAATAATCTATAATGTCAGGAGAAGTGTGTATGAAAACTGGAATGTGAATATGGTGCAATTCAGAGTACGGTCCGTTGACATAACCAGCATGGCCTGTCAACTTTTCTTTTTAAAGTATTGACATAGAACCATTAACTGATATATAACGGAGTGAGCTCAGGGTCACCGTGACCCCGTGTGTTCAGGAAATATTTTCTGCTGTGGTTTGCAGACGGCAGCAGTGATTTAGAGTATGAATTATGGAATATCAGGACATCGAGGCCCTAATCAACCTGTTTGGGAATGGAGAGGCAGATGGAGAAAAGACGGATCAAAGGATAAAGGGGAGATATTTAAGATGAAAGAGAGAGAAAGCAGGGAGCAGAAACGCATTGCAGTTCTGATTCCGTGTTACAATGAGAGTCAGACCATTGAAAAAGTTGTGCGGGATTATAAAAATGCGCTGCCGGAGGCTGATATTTATGTCTATGACAATAACTCCACAGACGGTACGGGGGAGATAGCAAGGCAGGCGGGAGCCATTGTGCGCCGGGAGTACCGGCAGGGAAAGGGAAACGTAATCCGCAGTATGTTCCGGGATATTGACGCAGACTGTTATCTGATGACAGATGGGGATGATACCTATCCGGCAGAGAATGCCAGGGAGATGGCAGATTTGATCATGAGCGGACGGGCTGATATGGTGATAGGAGATCGCCTGTCCTCTACCTATTTTACAGAAAATAAGAGACCATTTCACAATTTTGGAAACCGGATAGTGAGAGGATTGATTAACAAGTTATTTAAGAGCAACATCCATGATATCATGACCGGGTATCGCGCATTCAGTCCGCTGTTCGTAAAAAGCTTTCCCGTTCTTTCCAAGGGTTTTGAGATAGAAACAGAGATGAGCATTCATGCTCTGGACAAAAATTTTAATCTGGTGGAGATCCCTGTTTCTTACCGGGACAGACCCGCGGGAAGTGTGTCGAAGCTGAATACCTACAGGGACGGGCTAAAGGTACTGAGGACGATAGCGAGGCTTTTTCGGGAATACCGCCCCTTTGAATTTTTCGGGTGGCTGGGGCTGTTCCTTTTTCTGATTGCGACAGCCTGCTTTCTTCCAATCTTTTTTGGGTTCCTGCACACAGGACAGGTGCTCAGATTCCCTACCCTGATTGTAATTTCAGGGCTCTATGTGATTTCCTTTCTGCTGTGGATGTGCGGCCTGCTCCTGGACGTAATTGCCAAGAAGCACAGACAGCTTTTTGAGCTGTATCTGAATCTTACGGCAGACAGAAAACGAGAATCCGATCAATAAAGTTTTTCTGACGCCTTGCTTTGCAATAGACACAGACGGGGCGTGATGGATATATTGTGACAATTTCTTTTGCAGGAGAAAGAGAATGGGAGAAAGTTATTTACCAGGCCGGAACGGCCTCAGCGATATCAAAAATGGCAGCAATGGGGGAAAGGAGGATGGCACGGGCTCAAAAATTCCGGTAAAAAGCATTCAGTTAACCTCAAGACTGTTCTATGTATTTTTACTGTACACAGTATTGATATGGTTCTGCGAGGCGGCAGACTTATTCTGCTATCTGACAGGCCTTCCTCAGGCAAGTATTCTGTCGAGAGGATTGGCACTTGCGGCTGCCGCGGCCTTCCACCTTTACTGGAGAAAACGGGTTTCTTTCAGCAGTGTCTCGAAAAACCAGAAAATTCTGTTTGGGATAGGATGCCTGTTCATTATGGGCTTCTGTCTGGTGAAATGTATTTTTCCGGATTTCAGCTACGATACAGGAAATTATCACCTCTATGTGCAGGTTCCGGGATTTACGGATAATATTCACGAGAGTGTGCTTCCGGGGAGATTCCAGCTTTTTGGATTCCGCCTGCCGGACCGTATGTTTTATCTGTTCCGGGCTGTTCTGGGCCTGAGACTGGGAATGCTCTTTACCGGGCTTGCCTTAACGGTATCGTATGCTCAGATTTGCGCGCTCTTAAACCGCTTTCTGGAGCAGATGGACAGGCCTCAGACAAGGGCAGGCAAGGCAGCAGTGGCACTCCTGGCCTGCGTGCCTTTCCTTTCGCTGCTGTTTCTTCTGAAAAATGAGGTTCTCATGCAGCTGGGAACTTACATGGTGGAAATTCTTTGCCTTCCGTTTTTTATCGAGCTTCTCTCTTTTCTTCTTCAGGAAGAGGAGAGCAAAGAAAAAGCCGTCTTGTTTTGTATTCTGGGAGGCTTTTTTTTCTGTACGAAAATGACCAATATTGTGTATCTGATACCCGTATTGGTTTTGTACATTATAAAAATCAGAAAAATCATTACAGTCAGACTGTTTTTGTGCTGTCTGATTTCAGGGGCCATTCCTGTGTCCGTCTATCTGATTTATAACGGCCTCACCACCGGGAATATCGTTTACCCTTACTATAATACGATTTTCCGGTCTCCATGGTTTCCGGATGCAGATTTTAAGGATAATCGCTGGGGCCCAAGGGGGATGAAAGAACTTCTGCTGTGGCCCTTTTATATGCTTCTTTATCCGGACTACAGAACGTCAGAGCTCCCAACCAGCTATGTAATGGATATGTGGGCCGGGTATCTATCCATAGGAATTCTTTTAATCAGCGGATTCCTGAAGGGATGGAAAAAATACTGGAGAGAGGGAATTCTGCTGATTGTCTATGTATTCTCTCTTTACGGGTGGGCTGCGACGACAGGACATACCAGATATCTGATGATAGGGAGCGTGCTGAACGCTTTAATTTTCGGCGTCTGGTATCTCAGGACAGTCTCATCTGTGAGGCCTGTCCGCTGCGCGGCCGGTGTTGTTCTGCTTCTGTTTTTCGCAGGTCAGGTATACAGCAACGGCTGGGGAGTCCTGCATGGTGCAGAGTGGGGCTTCAGGAGTATATCGCAGCCGGAAAAAAAGACTAATATTTCCTGGTTTCTCCGGGACAGAGAACTGACGGATCAGGAGACCAAACAGAAAATAGACGCTGTGTTTCTGACACAGAATAACTGGGGCGGATGGGCAGAAATGCTGGCAGAAGGAAAGCCCATAGTAAATCTTCAGGCAATTCAGTTTGAACTTCAAAATAAAGAAGAGTTTTATGAGAAAGTCCATTCCTGGATGAGAGAGGGGAAGCAGGTTTGGGATATGCTTCTGGAAGGTGAGGAAAACCTGCACACTTATCTGAATGGGCTGAATGAACTTGGCTATTATGTGGAGGATATGCAGTATCTGGATAATTCACTGGTCGGTTACAGAACAATGGCCATAGCCAGGCTGACCCTGTCAGAGGGAAGGGAAAACCAGATCCTGACGGCAGGCCGGGAGGAAAATTCTGCGACAGTACGGCGGCCGGCGGACCGGTGCACGGTGAAAGCTCTGGCTGGCAATCCGGTCTATACCGGAGAGGGGCAGAAATTTACACTGATTATTGAGGCCAGGGACAGTATAGGAAATGAGAAGACTGTGAGACTTCCGATGGAGGGGAAGCAGTACAGGAAAATAGAGGCTCCTCTCGATCTGTCAGGAATGGAGGAGCAGGTAGAATTAAGTGTGAGGACAGAGCCGGAGACAGCAATAGAGGCGGTAGTGAACCTGCAGCTTATCCCTGCAGAATAGATGGGACGGAGGGACATGCATGCCGGAAAGAGAAGGAAAACAAAAGAATCCTCATCCCTCTTTCCGTCTTGAAACCGCCCCCGGTCTGTACTATAATGAAAAACACAGCCGGACAGTCCGGAGAAATCAGAGAAAAACAAGGAGAAAACATATGTTAGACGGAAAGAAAACACTCTTCAGCGGTATGCAGGCTACCGGAAACCTGACTCTTGGAAATTACCTGGGAGCGCTGAAGAACTGGGTTACCATAAGCGACGAGTACCAGACTTTTTTCAGTGTGGTTGACATGCACTCCATTACCGTCCGCCAGGATCCGGCGGAGCTGAGAAAGAGAGCCAGAACTCTTCTGACTCTGTACATTGCGGCAGGACTGGATCCGGAGAAGAACTGTATTTACTACCAGTCTCATGTGAGCGGACATGCAGAGCTTGCCTGGATTTTAAACTGCTTCACCTACATGGGCGAGTTAAACCGTATGACGCAGTTTAAGGACAAGGCGGCCAAACACGCGGACAATATCAATGCGGGACTCTTCACCTACCCGGTTCTGATGGCGGCAGACATTCTGCTCTATCAGGCAGATGTGGTTCCGGTGGGCATTGATCAGATGCAGCACCTGGAGCTTACAAGGGACATCGCCATCCGGTTCAACAACATCTACGGCGACGTATTTACCGTGCCGGAGGCCTACATCGGCAAGGCAGGAGCCAAGATCATGAGCCTTCAGGATCCGGCTAAGAAGATGAGCAAATCGGACGAAAATCCAAACGGAAGCATCTATCTGATGGACGATCCGGATACGATTATCCGCAAATTCAAGCGGGCAGTGACAGATTCCGAGGCCTGCGTGCGCTACTGTGACGAACAGCCGGGCATCAAGAACCTCATTGATATTTACCGGGCCTGCACAG
Organism: Clostridiales bacterium; assembly: GCA_019423835.1. Classification (GTDB taxonomy): domain Bacteria; phylum Bacillota; class Clostridia; order Lachnospirales; family Lachnospiraceae; genus Otoolea. Next base: position 26,097 of record JAHZAR010000001.1, read on the forward strand.
GAAAGTCGCCGGAGGAGGTTGAGCGCGAGTTTGACGGAAAGGGCTACGGAGATTTTAAGATGGCTGTGGGCGAGGCAGTTGTGGGAGTTCTCCGTCCTCTTCAGGAAAAATATGCAGAGCTCTCCAAGGACAAAGCCTATATCGACAGCGTGATTAAGGCCAATGCCGAAAAGGCGCAGTATTTTTCCGGCAAGACACTGAGAAAGGTTCAGAAAAAGATCGGCTTCCCTGAGAGAATTCGATAACAGCTAAAAAAGGCAGCTTTTGCCGGGACAGATCAAAGGCGGTAAACCCTTCTGACAGGGCGTACCGCCTTTGATTATGGAGCTATTAAAAACTTCCGTGGATGTTTCGGCAAGCAGATGCCTCAAAAGAGCCGGCTCCCGCCTCCTGTCAGACTGGAAAGGTGACCGTGATCAGCAGAGATTTTTCATCTCGGGCAGCCGCTGATATTTTCCCCCTGTGGGCGTTTACAATAGCCAGTGCAATGGAGAGTCCGAGGCCATAGCCGCCAGTCCGGGAATTTCTGGACTGATCAGTCCGGTAGAAGCGATCAAACAGATGCTCCAGGCTGTCCCTTGAGAGAGAGGGCGTTGTATTGAAGACACTCAGCCGGATGCTGTTTTTTTGCTTCTCCAGTGTCAGAGAAATGCTCCCTCCCTCCTGAGAATACTTTACCGCGTTATCCAGGAGAATGGCGATGAGCTGGCGAAGCGCCTTCTCGTCTCCGTACATGGATATCATGGGCTGAATCCTGCATTCAAGTGTTTTGTTCTGTGTTTTTGCCAGAGACTGAAAGCTCTCCGCCGTCTCCTCCGCGAGATCGGACAGCGGAAACTCGATTTTTTGTGTCTCAGGCTGTTCCTCCATACGCGCCAGCATGATCAGGCTGTTTGTCAGCTCTGTCAGCCGTCTGGTCTGATTCTGAATATCGCTCAGCCATTCATTGGCTCCATAATCCATCTCCAGGATTTCTGTGTCCGCATCGATAATGGTCAGCGGCGTTTTCAGCTCATGACCGGCATCCGTGATAAAGCGCTTCTGCTTTTCGTAATTTTCTGAAAAGGGCTTGACGATTCTGCCGGATAAAAAGATCAGCAGAAGCAGGACGGCCGCCAGCCCGGCTATGGAAACGCCGGTACTTGTCAGAAGAAAGGTATGGAAAGAGTCCAGTTCCCGCCTCCTGTCCAGGAAGATAATATGTGTCTCAGACCCGGAGCGGAAGACGGTATACCGGTAATCGCTGACGAAGCCCCGGGAACGGCCGGAATCCATGACAGAGTGTGCGAAATTGACGGCGTCTGTAGAATCCACCGCAGCTATCTTCCCTGTGTTTACAGAGAGAACGGTGCTGTCCTGTGCCAGAGAGACCGAGAAAAATCTCAGTTCATAGGGCAGCTCAGGGGATAACCGGCGATCCCCTCTGTGTCTGTCGGACGGGGGAGGGGATTCTCCGGCAGGGGGCTCCCGTTTCGGAAAACTCCCGCCGTTTTCTGCCAGGATTGCCAGCAGACTGTCGGCATCGGAAGTCACCTTCCGGTAGCTCAGGATG
>JAHZAR010000001.1:27671-40603 GCA_019423835.1 Clostridiales bacterium
AAACGCCCAGAATTACTGACAGGACAATCAGCAGAGAACACATGGAGGCGATTATCAGTTTTATGCGCAGCTTTCCTATCATACGGTTTCCTCCAGTGAATATCCGGCATTCCTGGAAGCCTTAATGTGGATATTGGCGTGGAGGGCAGCCAGTTTTTTGCGCAGATAGGAGATATATACCCAGACCACATTGATCTCAGCCTCACTGTCATAGCCCCAGATTTTCTCCAGGAAGCGTTCAGAAGAGATCAGGCATTTGGGGTTGCTCATCAGCATTTCCATCATCTGAAATTCTTTATTGGCCAGCCGGTAGCTGCCGCCCGGGGCGGAAAGCTCGAAACTTGCCCTGTTTAACACCACATTGCCCATCTGCAGCTGTGAATCGGGATGCACCGTCTGAGTCCGCGTCATGGCACGGATCCGAGCCAGCAATTCTCTTGAGTGGAACGGCTTTGTCAGGTAGTCGTTGGCTCCGGCGTCCAGTCCCAGCACCTTATCGTCGACCTCTGATTTGGCAGTCAGCAGCAGTACCGGGATCAGGTTTCCCCTTTGGCGCAGTTTTTTAAGCACTGTGATTCCGTCTATTTTAGGCATCATAATATCGAGGATGACCCCGTCATAATTGTCCGTTTCCAGATATTCCAGTGCAGCCTGGCCGTCACAGACAGCATCCACCGAATAATTATTACGTTCCAAGATGGCTGTGAGCGCTTTTGAAAGTGCAGCCTCATCTTCCGCCAGAAGCAGTCTCATATGTTTCCCTCCTCTGCAAAAAACAGTTCTGAAATTAACTGCAAATTTATATATCTAATTATATCATAGGCCCTGTACTTTAAATAGAATTAAAACCAGGCTCTCTCATATGCGATTTCAGGTGAGAATCCTTGTTTGAACCTGAAAAAGATACAGAATGAAACAATATTTTTGGTAAAATAACTGAGAAAATTTTACATATCGGCCAAGTTGACTATTGAACAGGACCGGGAGCTTCTCTATAATAGACAGTAGCATAGTCCGGGGATAGGGACGTTCCTGAGGAAAAGCAAGGAAACGGGAACAAGGGAGAACCCCGGGCGGGAAGGCTGCCTAAAAAAGATTCTTCAGAGGATTGGAGGAAATGGCTATGAAGAAAATTATCAACAGTGTGGAGCAGGTGGAGAATGAGATGGTCCTTGGCATGGCTAAGGCTTACCCGCAGTATGTGAGAAAGCTGGACTGCGGCAATGTGGTGGTGCGCGCCTGCAAGAAGGAGGACAAGGTAGCTCTGATCAGCGGCGGCGGCAGCGGCCATGAGCCGGCTCACGGAGGATATGTGGGAGAGGGAATGCTGGATGCGGCTGTTTCCGGCGCTGTTTTCACTTCCCCGACGCCAGATCAGATTTTTGAGGGAATCAAGGCCATTGCCACAGATAAGGGTGTGCTCATGGTAATCAAGAATTATACCGGCGATGTGATGAATTTTGAGATGGCCGGTGAGATGGCCCAGATGGAGGGAATCAAGGTAGCCCAGGTGATTGTGAATGATGACGTGGCAGTGAAGGACAGCCTCTACACTGTGGGAAGAAGAGGTGTGGCCGGCACTGTTTTTGTACATAAGATTGCAGGAGCCAAGGCAGAGACAGGGGCTTCCCTTGAAGAAGTGCAGGCTGTGGCTCAGAAGGTGATTGACAATGTGAGAACCATGGGCATGGCAATCCGCCCGTGCACGGTCCCCGCAGCCGGCCAGCCGGGCTTTGAGCTGAGCGATGACGAGATGGAGGTGGGAATTGGCATCCACGGTGAGCCGGGAACTCACAGAGAGCCTCTCAAGAAGGCAGATGAAATCGTGGATCTGCTTCTGGACAAAATCCTGGCAGACCTGGATTACAGTGGGCAGGAGGTGGCTGTGATGATCAACGGAGCAGGCGCCACCCCGCTGATGGAACTGTTTATTGTAAATAACCATCTCTCAGACGTTCTGGCGGAAAAGGGAATTAAGGTGTACAAGACGCTGGTAGGCGAGTATATGACATCCATTGAGATGGAGGGCTTCTCCATTTCCCTGTTAAAGCTGGATGAGGAGCTGAAGGAACTGCTGGACGCCAAGGCAGATACGCCGGCATTTAAGGCATAAGGACGGTCTGCCGGAAACAGGCAGAGATGGAAAGAAGGGTAAGGCAGGGGAAGCAGCAGAAGGCTTCTCCTGCTTTTCGGCCATGAAAAAGACAGGAGTTGAGAACGATGACAGACAGCAAAAAGGTGACAGAACTGCTCGAAAAGATCGGGGATAAAATTATCGAGGAAAAGGAGTTTCTGACAGAACTTGACAAGCCCATCGGAGACTGTGATCATGGGATCAATATGGCCAGGGGATTCACAGAGGTGAAGAAAAAGCTGGAGGCTATGGCAGACAGTGACCTGGGAACCATTTTTAAGACCACGGGAATGACCCTTGTATCCACCGTGGGAGGCTCTGCCGGCCCGCTCTACGGAACGGCCTTTATGAAAATGGGGATGGCTTTAAACGGAAAGAAGGAGATGAGCTTCGACGAGTTTCTCACAGCATATGAGGCAGCTGTGGAGGGCGTGAAGCAGAGAGGAAAATCAGATAAGGGCGAGAAAACGATGCTGGATGCCATGATCCCGGCACTTGAGGCGCTCCGGAAGACCTACGGGGAAACAAAGGACCCCAGGGCTGCCTGGAAGGCAGGCACAAGGGCGGCAGAGGCCGGAGTGGAATACACAAAGACGATCATCGCCACCAAGGGAAGGGCCAGCTATGTAGGCGAGAGGAGCATCGGGCATCAGGATCCGGGTGCTACATCCTTTACCTTTATGATGGAAACCGTGGAGGAGGCTTTATAATGGTAGGCATTGTCATTGTTTCACACAGCAGGAACCTGGCCGACAGCGTGGTGGAGTTTACCGGGCTGATGGCAGCGGACGCTAAAATTGCGGCAGCAGGGGGGATGGAGGACGGCGGTTTCGGAACCAGCTTCGAGAAGATCCAGAAGGCTGTTGAGAGTGTTTACTCGGAAGATGGGGTAATCATCCTTATGGACATGGGAAGCGCCGTCATGACAACAGAGATGGTTATCGAGATGTTTGATCCGGAGAAGGTTAAGATGGCAGACTGTCCGCTGGTGGAGGGGGCAGTGGTTGCGACCATTGACGCGGTCAGCGGTATGAAGCTGGAGGAGATGATGAAGGCGCGGAAAAAAGTAGGGTCCACTCCTAAAATGTAGAACCGGAGGGAACTCAGGACCCACGGCTGCCGGATAGATACCTGGAAGAAGAAAAAGATTGACAGAAGGGGAAGAAGAATGTAAAAAATATGAAAATTTATGCGATCAACTTGAACTGACTTCCATTCTTCGGTATAATACGCTCATCAGCCAGATATACTGTCCAGCGGAGCAGGCAGAAATTTTCTGGCATGAAGGAGGAGAAGGATGAGAAAGATAAGACAGATTGCAGCGGCAGTGATGGCAGGAGCCATGGTTGCGGCGGCCGTTACAGGCTGCGCAGGAAAGCAGGACCCCAGAGAGGTTTACGATGCGGCAGTCGCAAAAAATGCGGCCCTTGAGAGTATGGATGTGGATGCCAGCATGAAGATTGGACTTGCCCAGGGAGAGGAAAAGATGGAGGTGGAAGTCGTCACCAATATCAAGGTTGATCAGTCGGATAAGGAGCACTTAAAATATCTGACTACCGCTTCCACAACGCTTCAGGGGCAGAGTATGGAAACCACCGCCTTCTATACGGATGGCTACTACTATATGGATGCAGCGGGCCAGAAGCTCAAATATCCCATGGATATGGAAGAGATGATGAAGACCATTGAGGACAGTGTGGGGACGACAGAGATGACCTCTGACAGTATGGAATCCATTGAGCTGAAGGAGGATGGAGAGAACACGATCCTGACCTTCACTGCCGATCCGGAAAAAATGAGCGATTACCTGGATGAGGTGATGGGCTCGCTGGGTGATCTGAACGCACTGGGCGATCTGAACATGACCATTGATTCGGCGTCCGGCGAGTATACGATCAACAAGGACGGCTATTACACAGACATGAAGGTGGATATGGCCATCACCATGGAGGCAGCCGGAAGCACCTTGAACATGACTATCGACATGACCGGTTCATACAACAATCCGGGACAGGCGGTAGAGGTTACGATTCCAGACACGGAAGGGTACACAGAGATTGACCCGGCTCTGATGGGCGCAGGGCAGTAGTCAGACAGAAAAACCGCCGGGCAGGAAAGGATTTTCCTGTCCGGCGGTTTTTTATCAGCGCGCAGGAAACGCACTGTCATGAACCGTCACACCAGTCTGCCGGGTTTCTGACAGACGGAAGCAGTTTCTATTAGCCAAAGTATCTCTCAAGCAGTCCCTTGAATGCTCTGCCGTGACGTGCCTCGTCGCGGGCCATCTCATGAACCGTGTCGTGGATTGCGTCGAGGTTTGCAGCCTTTGCTCTCTTAGCCAGGTCAAACTTTCCTGCTGTAGCACCGTTCTCAGCCTCAACTCTCATCTCAAGGTTCTTCTTTGTGCTGTCTGTTAATACCTCACCCAGAAGCTCAGCAAACTTTGCAGCGTGCTCTGCCTCCTCGTAGGCAGCCTTCTCCCAGTATAAGCCGATCTCTGGATAACCCTCTCTGTGAGCTACTCTTGCCATAGCCAGGTACATGCCGACTTCCTTGCACTCGCCCTCGTAGTTTGCTCTTAAGTCTTCCATGATGTCCTCGCTTGCACCCTGAGCAACTCCTACTACGTGCTCAGCAGCCCATGCCATATCGGCAGCCTGCTCCTGGAATTTGGAAGCCGGAGCGCCGCAAACCGGGCACTTCTCCGGAGCTGTCTCTCCCTCATGAACATAGCCGCATACTGTACAGACAAATTTCTTCATAGATTGTACTCTCCTTTTCATATATAAAAATGTTTATTGGTTTCCGTCATCAAGCTGTTTCTGCTGTCGGGCGTCCGCCTTCGGCAGAAGAAAAACAGTAATGATTACTGATATTAAATTATCACAAGACAGAGGTTTTGTCAACACCTGTTTTAAAGTTTCTGTAAATTTTAACACTGTCCGGAGCTTCGGCTCAATGCCGCGCTCCCTGCAAAACAGACGCCCAGGCAATCATCTGTCAGTCACATTCCATCTCCCGCTGGCCGGGGCGCAGTTTACAAAGGGCAAAAGCCGTATTAATGGGTGTCCTCTCTCAGACACTCCCCGCAGGTTCCGTAAAAGAAAACCGTGTGCTCTTCTACCGTGCCGTCGAGGCAGGCTCTGGCCTTATCCTCCAGAGCAGGCTCTGCGGCCATGGGAAGATCCAGTATCCGTCCGCACTTTCTGCAGACATAATGGTAGTGGGGCGAGGTGTCATAGTCAAAGTGGTCTGTTCCGTCTCCACAGGAGAACTTGCGGATCTCACCCAGCTCCACAAGAAGGTTCAGATTGCGGTAGACAGTTCCGAGGCTGATATTTGGAAACTGTTCACGGATGCTGGTGTACAGAGCGTCGGCTGTGGGATGATCCCTGCGGCCCATCAGGCAGGCCTTGATGGATTCCCGCTGGCGGCTATACTTAAGAGTTTTCATAAGCAGCTCCTTCCTTCAAGCTCATTGCTAATCTGACGCAGCTTCACTTACTAAAAGATAGTAATAATAGTTACTATTTTATTTTGCATCATAAAAAAGTATTTGTCAATTATTTTTTCCATGTTTTCAGGCCGTTTTTTCGCTTGATTAGTTGGACATAAAACCTGTTAGTGGTATAATAAACCATATGAAAATTACGGGAGGTACGGGATGAGTAAAAAACAGGTGCGTCAGATGATTGAAGAGCTGACTTTGAAGCTGTGTGCGCGGGAATTCCTGGCAGCATCAAACCTCAGCCGGGAGAGCGTTCAGATGCTGATGAACAGGGAATACTGGGAGGGACAGTTCGGCCGCATTTTCCCCATAAAAAGAAGAATCCAGTGTCGGGAGATTTACGAGATCTGCCGGGAGCCCATGAGCCTGATCGGGCGGGAACCCAGAGAGGGGTGGATGAAATTTACCTACCAGTATGTGTGCCACATTCTGTATCCCGATGAGGAATTTACAGAGAGAGCGGAAAATTACTCTGCGGGAGCCCTGTTCTACCTGGCAGTGCTCCAGTTCATTTTTGACAGGGAGCGTGAGGCTCTTCCCTTTGAGCCCATGGTAGATTTTGGCTTTCTGCCTGAGGAGGAGGCGGAAAAGTATGAATCCTGCAGAGAGTATAAGAAATTCAGGGATGCGTTTTACGGGGAATATGTATATGAGATGATGCGGCTGAATGCAGAGGTTACACCGTTTCGCACCCTTGAGCACATCGCAGGTGTCCACTATGTGGCCATGACCATGGCCAGGGGGCTCTACGCCGCAGGCGTTCCCATCGATCTGACTCTCACAAGCGGGGCGGCGGCAGGGCACGATCTGGGAAAATTTGGCTGCAAACCCAATGAGAGGGTGCCGTATCTCCACTATTATTATACGAACCAGTGGTTCAACAATCACCATATGGAGTATATCGGCCACATCGCCGCCAACCACTCCACCTGGGATCTGGAGCCGGAAAACCTTTCTGTGGAATCTCTGGTGCTGATCTATTCTGACTTCCGCGTAAAGCAGAGCCGCGGTGAGGACGGGCAGGAGATTACCTATATTTCAAGTCTTGACGAGGCCTTCGAGATTATCCTCTCCAAGCTGGACAATGTGGATGAAAAAAAATTAAACCGCTACCGTTTCGTCTATGCGAAACTTCACGATTTTGAGGATTATATGAGATCACTGGGAGTGGATGTAAACCTGGACGGAAATCCGGAAAAGACGGAACCCATGCCCGATATCTCCCTGAGAAATACAGAGCAGATTGTCAATTCCCTGGTGTTTATGGGGGTGGAGCACAATATTGACGTTATGCACCGGATGGGAGCAGAGCGGCAGTTTGGAAATCTTCTGGAGGCGGCCAGAAGCGAGAAGAGCTGGAAGAACGTGCGGGCCTACCTGAATATTTTTGAGGAATATTTTCCCTATACAAATGACATTCAGAAGGAGCAGACCTTAAACTTCCTCTACGAGCTTCTCATGCACAAGGAGGGAGATATCCGCACACAGGCTGCCCGGCTGATGGGAAATGTGATTGCCCAGTTCAATGCGGGATACCGCAAGGAACGCCCGGCCAATATGCCGGATATCGCGGATCAGAGGGCGATGGAGCTGTGGAATACGTATCTGTCCATGATTATCTGTCCGGATCATAAGCTGACGGTCCAGCACAAGCGCAGGATTGGCTATAATCTGAAAGAGGTTCTGGCCTCCATGACAGAGCATGCTACAGCCTCCGATATCGAGGGATTTCTGAGTGCATTTCTGAGCTGGTATCAGAAACCGGAGGAGAGGGAGAGCGGGGAAGCCTTTGTGCTTCTTGACGCCCTTCACAATATGCCTTTTCACCTGTTAAGCCCGGAGGATATGGAACGTCTGGCAGGCTTTGCCTGCTACTATGCGGTTTCCAGGGAGAACAGCTTTGAGGGGCTTGTCATAGCTGCCTGGAGAGCCTTTAAGCTGATTACGGCAGAGATCCCCGACGCTCCCTGCTGTCAGGAGATCGGCCGGATTGTGGAGGAGGAGGCTGACCGTGTATTTTCCGGAGACTGCGACCTGGCCTCCGGAGACAACATCAGCCGGATTTTCCTGCAGTACCGGGTACTCTCCAATCTGGGCCGGGATACGTCACGCCAGGAGGCAGTGATCTACGGGCGGGATGTGGTTTCCGATATTTTCCTGGACAACCTGAAAATGGCTACGCCATGGGTGATAAAGGCTGTGAACATCAAGCTGCTGGCAGATCAGGTGGATCACGGCAAATCCGAGCACATTCTTCACATTGCGGCTCACCTGTCAAACCTGATTAAGGTCAGCGAGTTTGTGGTGGTGCGTCATGACGCAGGAAGGGCGCTTCTCAGGCTTGCGCCTCTTCTGACGCCGGATCAGAGAAATGAGATTGCCGTAGAGCTCCTGAAGGGACTGGAGGTGGGAGAGTACGAATTTTCCAAATACATTCCGGAATATCTGGGCCAGCTTTCCCTCTGGCTTCCGCCGGAGCAGCTGGAGGAGGTATTAAGCTACCTCCGGGGCCTGATGGCAAATGCCAATGATCGGGTGGTTTCCGTGGCCCTCGATACCGTGGGTGTGCTGACAGAGTATTATCCCTGCTACCAGGAGCGGTTTGACGAGAATGAAAAAGAGAGGGAAAGCCGTCTGGGGCGGCTGCTGGGCATGGTGCTCAGCGGACTTGCCAACCACAGGGAGACGGTGCGCCAGGAGGCGCTTCTTGTGACAGGACAGTATATTTTCGGCTCCAAAAGGCTGAGCGATCACGAAAAAATGAAGATTTTTGCCCTCAGCCACAAGAAACTGCTCTTCCTCATCAATGAGAACCGGGGCGGGGAGCTGACCGCCTTCTACCGGGCATCTGCCCTCTCCAATATCTGCCGGTTTATCACGGCCTACCGCCTGACAATCGGTGAAATGCAGATTGAGGAGAGGAAAAAGGTGGCCTTTTTCCCGGGAACCTTTGACCCGTTCACCCTCTCCCACAAGGGAATTGTGAGGGAGATTCGGGATCTGGGGTATGAGGTCTATCTGGCTGTTGACGAGTTCTCATGGTCCAAAAAAACGCAGCCTCACCTGATCCGCCGCCAGATTGTCAATATGTCTGTGGCTGATGAGTTCCATGTCAATCTGTTCCCGGATGACATTCCGGTAAACATTGCGAACCCTTCCGATCTGAGAAGGCTGAAGGAGGTATTTGCAGGGAGGAAGGTCTATGTGGTGGTGGGAAGCGATGTGATCGCCAACGCCTCCTCCTACCGGAAACCGCCGGAGAAGGATTCTATCCACTCCATGAACCACATCGCCTTCCGCCGTGTCGGCGACAGGAGAAGCGACAACAAATTCAACAGAGAGATGATGGATCTGATTACAGGGGAACTGATTGAGCTGGAGCTTCCGGAATATCTGGAGGACATCAGTTCCACCAGGATCAGAGAGAACATCGATCTGAACCGGGATATTTCCAACCTGATTGATCCGGTTGTGCAGGAATATATCTACTTTAACAGTCTCTACCTGAGAGAGCCGGAATACAAGCCGATCCTGAGAGCCAGAGCCATCGGCTTCGAGGAAACCAGGGAGCTTCAGCCAGAGGATGAGGATGCGATCTGGGAGCGGGTTCTGGCAGAGGAACCGGACCGGAGGGCCGTGTTCGACAGGCTGAAAGAGGGGGACGGCAGCTTCCTTCTTCTCCGAAACACAGTGCAGGACAACCGCCTGGTGGGACTTCTGAAAATGCGCTATGTAGTGCCGGAGGAGCTGTTCCGCGTGCTTGAAAGCGTGAGGATGGCGGATATGGTCAGAAGTCATACTCTCGGAAGTATTCTTCTGATTACCGGAATTTATGCAGAGCCGGACAGCTCTATCCACGATCCGGAACAGCTTCTTCTGACAGAGGCACTGGCCCTCTCCCTGGAAAAGCGATGCAGCTATGCTATGTTCCTCCCGGCGTCGGAGCCGGGCAGCGCAGCCCTTGGAGCTGTGCTGCGCCAGGGCTTCGTGGAGGCTGACGGCTTCGATGGCGCCAGGAGGCTCTGGATTGTAGATATGCATGCCCCCCTGGTTCTGGTACAGAACCTGGAAACTACTTTGAAGGAACCGTTTTCCAGCAATCCCCGGATTCTAAATGCCATCTATAAGGCTCACAGGGAGCTTCAGGAGGCTATGGCGAAGTTCTACCCCGGCGAGCTGGTGCTCTCTCTGTCGGCCAGTGTGATTTACCATCGCCTGGTGGACAAAATTACCCAGATCAATGAGGTTCCGGGAGAGCCTACAGAGCCGAGGGTGCTGGGAGAATGCATGTGTGCCCCCTTCGGAAAGATTCTGAGGGGAAAGGTGGTCCCGAATACGGTGACTAAGACGATCCACACAGACAAGGTTTACGAGCCGGATCTGGACAGCTACTCCATTGAGGCCTTCCCCTATTACTCACCGCTCAGAAGCCAGGTGAGGGCGATTAAATCCTTTGACCGGCCGGTTATTCTCGTAGACGACCTGCTCCATAAAGGGGGCAGATTTGAGGCCCTTGAACCTCTTCTCAGAGAAGAAGGGGTGGAGGTAAAGAAGGTGCTTCTCGGAATGATTTCCGGCTACGGACGGGACGCCATTGCTACAAAGGGATTTGAGGCGGACAGCATTTACTTCATTCCGAACCTGAAATTCTGGTTTGTCGAGTCCACCCTCTACCCGTTTATCGGAGGCGACACAGTGCGGAGGGATACGATGAAGGTGGCAGGCCTGATGCCTTCGGTGAACATTGTGCTGCCCTACATGGTCCCGCCGTTAAAGGGGTGCAGTGAGGAGTCGCTTTTTGAGTTCTCTGCCTGCTGCATCAGGAATTCCAGGGACATCCTTTTGGCACTGGAATCGGAGTACAGGGCTTTATTCGGAAGAAATCTGACGCTTTCCAGGCTTTCCGAGGCAGTCATTCTGCCGCTGTGTCCCGATAAGGGCGAATGTGTAAGCTATGATCCAAACCTGGCAGCGTCCGTGTATCTGGACAATGACCTGGAAATGCTGTACCGGATCAGCAAACTGAAGAAACTATAGAGCGAGCCAGCTCTCAGGCCGAAAATACAGGAATCTACAGACAGAAAAGACCGCATGCGAAACAGCCGGCAGACAGCAGCGAAAACAGATTAATGCCAGGGGCTGGAAGAACGGAGACAAAACGTATCATCAGAACAGAAAAGCGCTGTCATACAGGAAAATCGTCAGGAAGAAAAAGAGGAGGAAAAGGTATGTATTACTATCGCGTCAATGGAACACTCTGCTGCAGTCTGAATGGAGAGCTTGACTTTCCCAGGGAGGAGCTTTATGGAAGGGGAACAGACGGAAAGGCTGCCAGGGAGAAGGCCGTACAGGAGGAAGAGCTTGTATTCCTGTTTGAGCGCTCACCGAAAAACTGCAGGGCATCCTTCAAGGTGACCGATCCGGCTTTGGTCTATCAGGAGAGGGAGGATGTGTCGTGGCTCAATAAAAATGCTCTGGGGGACGGGATGTGCGATGAGATCATGGATTCCTTTATCCGGGCCGGAAAGATGAGAGCCGTCAATCTGCACCACCCTGCCTTTGAGGAGATTCTGGCTGAAAAGCCGGCGGCAGGAAAGAAGAGAGTGCATGTGCTGGCTATCGGAGATGTGGGCAGCACTCTGCTTACGGGACTCCACCTGCTGGGAGGGGATGTGATAAGCTCCATCGGTATCTGTGACATCTCAGATCAGGTGACAGCCCGCTGGGAGTTTGAGGAAAACCAGATAGCCTATCCGTGGGACTATGATGCGCTGCCGGAGGTGGATATTGTAAAGCCGGAGGATCTGTTCAGGTGTGATGTGTTCGTATTCGTGGCCTCCAAGGGAATTCCGCCTGTAGGTTCCGGCGTCAGGGACGTGAGAATGTACCAGTTTGAGAATAACTCCAAGATTGTCTCCCAGTATGCACGTCAGGCCAGAGAGGAGCAGTTCAAGGGGCTGTTTGCCGTTGTGTCTGATCCAGTCGATCCGCTGGCCAAGGCGGCCTATCTGGCAAGCAATACCGATGAAAATGGAAATTTTGACCAGAAGGGGCTGCGCCCGGAACAGATACAGGGGTTTGGGCTCGGCGTCATGAACGCAAGGGCCGCCTACTATGCAAAGAGAGACGGGAGATTCAGACAGTTTCTGACAGAAGGCCGCAGCTTCGGCCCTCACGGACAGGATCTGGTGGTAGCCGATTCCATTGAAAACTATAATGACGAGCTGTCAAAGGAGCTGACACACCTGACAGTAACAGCGAATCTCCACATGCGCGCCATCGGGTACAAACCGTTTGTGGCTCCGGCCTATTCTTCCGGCGCCATCTCTCTGATTCTGACTCTTCGCGGAGAGTGGCACTGCGGTTCAGTCTTTCTTGGGGGAATCTTCATGGGGGTTAAAAACCGCTATACAGCCCACGGGCTGGAAACGGAAATCCTGCCTCTGCCGGATGCCCTGTATGAAAGAATTGTAACTGCACAGAATAACCTGAAAGCAGTGATATAGAAAACATAATACAGAAGGGTGAGACTGGAAAGCAGGAAGCGGAAGGACACCGGACATAAGACCGGTGTCCTGATTTACGCGGACCATGAGCCAAACGGATATGCCTGTATATTCCCCTGGCGGCCGGAGCGGCAGCCAGGGAAGCCTGCAGGGGACATTTCATCCCGTTTTATGAACATGGGTATCAGACCGTTTGGCAGAAGCGGCACAGAAAACGGAGAGGCGGAGTGAAAAATCTGCCGGTGCGTTCTGAAAAGAGCAGAAAGGAAGGCGCAGACGGTGAAACAGGTTACAGACAGAGCAGAGGGCGGCAGGAAAACAGCGGAGGAAGAGAGAACGGAAGGGAGAATAGCCGGGAAGGACAGAGAGGACAGGCGGCAGCTTCTTGTCATCCGGCCCTGTGAGCCCGGAAGAGAGGAAAACAGAAGGCTGACAGACGTGCTTGAAAGCGCCCTTGAGGGAATCTCATACAGGGAAGTTACAGAGGTTTCGGAACTGGAACAGAGAGAGATTCTGCGTTCCGGCCCCGGATGCGTGCTTTTTGCTCTGGATCTGGGACGGGACGGAATTAATCTGGAATATATTCGGCTGCTGGGCTGGCTGCGCCTTCATCCAACCGGACTGGACGGCTGGGTGGGAGGTGTGGTGGCAGACGCAGACAGCGATCTCTATACCAAATCGGCAGCCAGAGAGCTGGTGTTTACGGCTAACTGTTCCGGCTGTGCCTTTGTGGGGCGTCCCCTGGTGGAGGGGACGAGGACCCTGTCCAATTTTTCCATTGTAG
>JAHZAR010000001.1:40613-61096 GCA_019423835.1 Clostridiales bacterium
CTCCTCGGCAGCAGGAAAAGCCAGGGAGAGACCAGACGGAAGGAGGAGACAGAGGCAGAGCAGCCAAAGCTCCTCGTACTCCACGCGTCCAGCCACAAAAATTCCAACACCTATGCTGTGTGGAACGGCGTGAAGAGAGGGCTTTCCGGCATCTCTGTCAGGGAGCTGGGACTTCGGAATGGAACGCTGTCAGACTGCTCCGGCTGTCCCTACAAAATGTGCCTGCACTTTGGCGAACAGGGAAGCTGTTTCTATGGAGGAGTGATGGTGGAGGACGTCTATCCGGCTGTCAGGGAGGCAGATGCGGTGCTGCTTCTTGCGCCCAATTACAATGATGCTCTTTCCGCCAATCTGACGGCCTTCATCAACCGTCTGACCGCTCTGTTCCGCACAACCAGATTCTATGACAAACTGCTGTTTGGAATCGTGGTTTCGGGATATTCGGGAAGTGATCTCATTGCAGAACAGATGATAGCCGCCCTCAACATGAACAAAACCTTTTATCTTCCCGGCCATTTTGCCATGATGGAAACGGCCAATCAGGCAGGGGAGGCCATGGCCCTGCCGGGGATAGAGAAGCGGATGGAGCAATTTGCACAGGTAATACGGGGAAACCTGCTGTCTGAAAAGAACGGATTGTAATGTTAATAACTTTACAGATGTAGAAAAAAGAAGTATACTAAGGAATGACATTTATTTATCAAATTCAGGGAGCCTGGCATATGACCGCAAGACAATGGAAGAAAACACTGATTATCGGCGCAGTGATTGCACTTACATCCCAGCTGTACTGGGATGTATTTCTTGACTATTTCCGGATCTCCACTTCAGTCATCCTGCTTCCCGTTCTTCTGATGACAGTGGGCATGGAGCTTCACACACTGACAACCTGTCTTGTCACCTCAGCCATTATCTTTGCCGTTCGTTTTCTGATTCAGATGCGGTATGGCAGTCTGGCGGGAGAGACAGCGCTTCTGCTCCTTCCCAATGCCCTGTTCTATATCAGCTACGGGGTTATCTTTAAGCTGACCCTTGGAAACCGGCGGATTGCCACCTTGAAAAAGGTCGTGATCGCAATCTTTCTTGCAGACATGGGCGCCAATATCATAGAGGCCGAACTGCAGGAGTATCTGCAGTTCGGAAGGATGAATGCAGAGATTATCAGATATCTGGCGGTAATTGCGCTCATAAGAACGGTAATTGCCGGACTGATTCTTCTGGGAGAACAGCAGTACCGGGTTCTGCTCAAGCGGGCAGAGCATGAGCAGCGCTACCAGAGGCTGTTTCTCATGACAACGGGGCTGAAAAATGAGATCTATTTTATGAGAAAAAATTCAGAAGAGATAGAGTCTGTGATGGCCAATGCGTACCGCCTCTATGAAAAGCTGTCGGAGCAGGGACTTCCCGAGGAGATGAAACAGATGTCGCTGGCGATTGCCAGGGACGTGCACGAGATCAAAAAAGATTACTTCCGCATTATCCAGGGAATTGAGCAGGAGATTGGGGACGAGTTCGACGAAGAAAAAATGAGCTTTCACGACCTGCTTCAAATTCTGGAGGCCTCTACCTACCATATTATCGCAGCGAAGCGGCTGAATATCCGCCTGCTCTTTGACTGCCGCGACAACTTTATCACGCGGGAGCATTATGCCCTGATGGCGGTTCTCAAAAATCTAGTCAACAATGCTATTGAGGCCATTGAGAGCGGAAACAGGGCGGGGGAGGTAAAAATTCTGGAGAGAAAGTCAGGTGACCGGTATCTGTTCGAGGTAGCGGACGACGGGCCGGGCATCTCAGCACGCCATCTGCCGAATATTTTTCAGATGGGCTATTCGACAAAATTCGATTACAAGACAGGCAATATCTACCGGGGTGTGGGACTCTGGGGTGTCAAAAATACAGTGGAAGAGCAATTTAGAGGAACGATAGATGTGGTTTCCAACCCGGGCCAGGGAACGAGGTTTCTGGTAGGAATCCCTGCAGAGATATTGGAGGAGTCGTAGATATGGAAATTTACATAGTAGAAGATGACATTTCGGTGATAAACGTCCTGGAAGATATTATAGAGAGCAATGAGCTGGGGACTGTGTGCGGCAACTCCGGAGGCGAAACGGCAAATCCGATGGAGGTAGCCAGACTGAATCCGGATGTAGTTTTAATAGATTTCCTCATGCCTGAGAAGGATGGAATCCAGTTTGTCAGAGAGTTAAAGGCCGCCGGCAGCACGGCGAGATGCATTATGATCTCTCAGGTGGCTGCAAAGGATCTGATTGGAAAGGCCTACAGCGCGGGAATTGATTTTTTTATCAGCAAGCCAATTAATATTATAGAAGTAAAGTCCGTGATTAAGAATGTGGAGCGCCAGATTCAGAACGAGAGGACTCTGTCCAATATCAGGCGTATGTTTATGGCAGAGATGAACGAGGTGCCGAAGGAAAAGCAAAAGAACGATGCCTATGTAAAGAAGCTGCAGCTGATTTTGAACCGCATTGGCATGTCAGGAGAGAAGGGCTGTGATGATATAATCAAAATCTGCCAGTATCTCCACGCCAACAGAAAGCCGATTTCCCAGGTGAGCATCGGACAGCTCTGCGAGCTTTTAAGCAGCGCTCCTAAAAATATGGAGCAGAGAGTAAGGCGGGCGATTGCAGTGGGGATGGCAAACCTGGCCCATATGGGGATTGAGGATTTTATGAATGAGACCTTCACGGTCTATTCGGGAACCCTGTTTCCCTTTGAGGAGATCCGGGCAGAGATGGACCACATCCGCGGAAAGCGCAAATATGGAGGAAAAGTCAGCATTAAGAAATTTATCGACAGCCTGATGCTGGCCGCTGACAGGGAGAGCTAGGAAGATGGCTCTCCCTTCACTTTTGTCCGCTCTGCCGTTCTCCCCCTGTTTTTCACAGAAAGCAGACAGGGTGGAGAGAAACACTGAGACAGGAGCGGAAGGTGAGGCTGTGTCCTGGGACGAGAGCGGCTTGAATAGCAGAAAATGTGCCAAAAAATAATTCAAAGAAGTTTGTAGTTTTTTGTAGTACTTAGAATGTTTGACGAAAGATGACACAACAACTGATTTTTACCTGGATTGACACAGAAAATACCGGATATATGGTAAATTTTTCGTTTCTCTGCCATTTGTTTGGCATAATCGTAAAGAGACTATAAAATTTCTAAATAAAATCTTTTCAGTTTTTTAACATTTTCTTGATTTATTCTGTAGTTTTTTGTAAGGAAGATTTTATAATTCCCCTATCTTAAAAATTGGAGGTATATGTATGACAGCACCAGTATTAAGTCTTGACATGTACCAGGCAACCGCCGTAGCAGCTCTTGTACTGCTGTTGGGCCGCTTCCTGGTAAAGAAGATTCCGATTCTGGATCGGTATTGTATTCCGGCGCCTGTAGTTGGAGGTTTTGTTTACGCAATCCTTCATCTGATTGTGAGAAGCGCAGGAATTGTGGAGATTGCTGCAGACATGACATTAAAGGATGTTTTCATGGTAGGCTTCTTCTGCAGCGTTGGATTTACCGCATCTTTCAGGATGCTGAAAAAAGGCGGAATTCAGACAGTCATCTTCCTGGTTCTTGCCATTGTAATGGTAGTTCTCCAGAACTGCCTGGGCGCAGGACTTGCAGTAGCCTTCGGACTTGACCCAAGACTGGGACTTGCAACAGGTTCCATCCCGATGGTCGGCGGCCACGGAACAGCAGGTTCCTTCGGACCTCTTCTGGAGTCCCTGGGCGTTGCAAACGCAAACGTAGTAGCTATCGCATCCGCAACCTTTGGTCTGGTGGCAGGATGTGCCATTGGCGGACCTATCGCTACAGCCAAGATCAGAAAGTTTAAACTCCATCCGACAGCAGAGGAGATGGCGGAAGGCGGCGCAGATGAGACTGAGAGCGCAGGAAAGATCGATTCCAAGAGATTCCTGGACGCAGTTCTCTGCCTGATTATCGCAATTGGCTTCGGTACGATTGTTTCTATGTTCCTCGGAAAGCTTATGACATTCCCATTCTATATCGGTGCAATGTTAGTGGGTGCCGTTATCCGTAATGTGGCTGACGGTATGAGCAAGGAACTTCCGATGGAGGAGATCGGTGTGGTAGGCGGTTTCTGCTTATCCGTATTCCTTGGACTTGCAATGATCGATATGAAGTTATGGCAGCTTGCAGAGCTGGCGCTCCCGTTAGTAGTCATGCTGGCAGCACAGACGGTTCTCATGTTCTTCTACGCATACTTTGTAGTATTCAATGTATTAGGACGTACATACGATGCAGCCGTTATGACAACCGGCTTCTGCGGCTTCGGTATGGGTGCAACACCAAATGCCATGGCAAACATGCAGGCAGTAGTTGGACAGTACGGACCGGCTCCTACCGCATTCATGGTAGTGCCGTTAGTAGGCTCCCTGTTTATTGACTTCTTCAATGCTACAATCCTGACAGGTTTCATTAACTTCTTAGGCTAATCAGGCTGAGCGTATTTTGCGCAGCCAGACAGCCCGGAAATAAAATTGAGACGCCGCAGCCCCGGCCTTCCGGCAAAAGGCGCTCCCTGCAGATGAGCAGGAGCCCTTTCGGCAGGAAGACCGGGGGCTGCGGCGATTTTTGTCATCCCGCATAGCCGCTCCTGTTTCGGCTGCCTTGTACGTACGCTTCCCGGGCACAGTGGAGGAGGCCGGGATGCGGGAGCTGCCAAGAAGGGGCAGGCGGGTGCCGGGACAGACGGTTGGACAATATAAACAAATCATAATAACAAGTATAATATGATATTAATTTGATTATGGAGACAAGATAGGGTATAATTTAACCAGAACGTAAGAATTTCACAAAAAACTGTAGATTTTTTTGATGCTTTTTGGTAAAATATAGCCATACAGAAAGCAGCTGCAGTTGAGTGAAATCACTCACAATATTATGCGAAAGCAGGAGGTATCAAGAAATGAGCCAGTATGTTGACAGAGTTCTTGCTGAACTCAAAGAGAAGAATGCAAATGAGCCAGAGTTCCTTCAGACAGCTGAGGAAGTATTATCTTCCTTAGGACCAGTTGTAGACGCTCATCCAGAGTATGAGAAGGTTGCTCTTCTTGAGAGAATGGTTGAGCCGGAGAGAACAATCGAGTTCCGCGTTCCGTGGGTAGATGACAACGGCCAGGTACATGTAAACCGTGGATACCGCGTACAGTTCAACGGCGCTATTGGACCGTACAAGGGCGGCTTACGTTTCGCTCCTTCTGTAAACCTTTCCATCATGAAATTCTTAGGTTTCGAGCAGACATTCAAAGACAGCTTAACAACACTTCCTATGGGCGGTGCTAAGGGTGGTTCCGACTTCGATCCGAACGGCAAGAGCGATGCAGAGGTTATGAGATTCTGCCAGTCCTTCATGACAGAGTTATACCGCCACATCGGACCAGACGTAGATATCCCAGCTGGTGACCTTGGTGTAGGCGCTCGTGAGATCGGCTATATGTACGGACAGTACAGAAAGATCAGAGGAGCTTTCGAGAACGGCACAATCACAGGTAAGGGAATGTCCTTCGGTGGTTCCTTAATTCGTCCAGAGGCTACAGGCTACGGCGCTGTTTACTATGTAGAGGCAGTTATGAAGCATGAGAACGATACTCTGGCAGGCAAGACAGTTGCTCTGGCAGGCTTCGGTAACGTAGCTTGGGGCGCTGCTAAGAAGTTAGCTGAGTTAGGCGCTAAGGCTGTTACACTGTCAGGACCAGACGGATACATCTACGATCCGGACGGCGTTGTAACAGAGGAGAAGATCAACTACATGCTTGAGATGAGAGCATCCGGACGCAATAAAGTTCAGGATTACGCAGACAAGTTCGGCGTACAGTTCTTCCCAGGCGAGAAGCCATGGGGCCAGAAGGTTGATATCATTATGCCATGTGCTACACAGAACGATGTTGACCTTGAGCAGGCTAAGAGAATCGTTGCTAACAACATCAAGTACTATATTGAGGTTGCTAACATGCCAACTACAAACGAGGCTCTTAAGTTCTTAATGGAGCAGCCAAACATGGTAGTAGCTCCTTCCAAGGCTGTAAACGCAGGCGGCGTTCTCGTATCCGGTCTTGAGATGAGCCAGAACAGCGAGAGATACTCCTGGACAGCAGAGGAAGTTGATACAAAGTTACATCAGATCATGACAGGTATCCATGACGGCTCCGCAGCAGCAGCTGAGAAGTATGGTTTAGGCTACAACCTGGTAGCAGGTGCCAACATCGTTGGTTTCCAGAAGGTAGCTGACGCTATGATGGCACAGGGTATCTGCTGGTAATCAGTAGTCAGAGAAGGCCGGATTGCCGGAGAGTTTCTGTTCCGGGAGGAAGGCATGGCAGCCGGCAGAGGCTGCAGGATACAGAGATAATTACATAGAGCGGTTATCTAGGTAAAGGGGCTGCTGCATTAAGTGGGTGATGCCTGACATCAGGCATGCGGCTTAAGGCAGCGGCCCTTTGTTAATCGGAGAAGTTTGAAAGGAGTCAGATTTACAATGAAGTGTCTTATTATTGACAAGGTATATGCAGGCATTGCAGAAGAGCTTGGAAAATTCATGGAAGTAAAGACCGCAGAGCATCTGCCGTCCTCCAAGGAGCAGGTTCTGGCTGAGATCGGTGATGTGGATGTGCTGATCATGCGCGTGGATCCGAAGATCGACAAGGAGATCCTGGATGCTGCCAAGAACTTAAAGATCATCGGTGTCTGCTCCGTCGGATTAAATCATATCGATATGGATTACGCAAAGGAGAAGGGAATCCAGATCTTCAACGCACCTGGCTTAAATGCCAATGCAGTTGCAGAGCTCACAATCTCCAAGATGCTCGACATTTCCCGCGGAACCATGACAGCCAACTACGATGTCAAGGTAAAGCATGAGTGGGACAAGTACAAATTCGTAGGCCGCGAGCTTCGCGGAAAGACACTGGGCGTTATGGGCTTTGGCCGTATTGGACGCCGTGTCGGCGAGCTTGGCCGTGCTTTCGGCATGACCGTAGTTGCCTACGATCCATTCTTAAAGCCAGAGGACTTTGAGAAGGAGCACGCAACAGGTATGGGAATCGACGAGCTGTTAAAGGTTTCCGACTTCGTTTCTATCCATGTGCCGCTGACACCAGAGACCAAGGATCTGTTCAATGCAAAGTCTATCGCTGAGATGAAGGACGACGCAGTAGTTCTGAACATGAGCCGCGGCGGAATCGTAAACGAGAAGGACATGTATGAGGCATTAAAGGCCGGCAAGATCGGCGGCTATGCTACAGATGTTATGGAGAACGAGCTGGCAGGAAGCGGACTGACAGGAAATGATACATTCGCAAGCCCGCTGTTTGAGTGCGACAACTTCATCGTTTCCCCGCATATCGGAGCACAGTCTGTGGACGCTTCCAAGGATATCGGAATCCACATCACTGCAAAGGTAAAAGAGGCACTGGGACTGTAGCAGGTACTGGGGCAGGGAGATGCATCTGTCTTCCGTGAGTCCGCAGCTGCCTGCCTGAAACAGGAAGCAGAACCGGCGGACAAAAGAAGCTGTCAGAAAAAGACAGTCCAAAAATTCTATCAGATAAAAGCAGGAAAGAGCAGTACTCCGGATATTCCGGGGGACTGCTCTTTTTCAGAAGAAATTCGATGAACCCAGTGTAATTCAAAGGAATCTGCTCTGAAGCAGAGACTCTTTCTGGCAGGAGAGTGCTGCTACAGCTCAGCCCTATCCAGGTAATCCTGAAGCAGCTTTTTTGAATAGTTTGCCACAAGCTCCGGAGGAAAGTCTGTTTCCTGAAGCAGCTCAAAGGCAAAGCGCTGATTTCCTGCATCTGCGGCACAGTGGGCATCGCTGTTTACGATAACGGGAGTGCTGTAACGGCGGCAGAGCTCCAGCATGGTGAGGTAGTTTTCACGGGCTCCCGGACGCGGTGAGCCCGGTTTCAAGGAGCTGTTGTTGACTTCAAGGAGAACATGGTTCTCTCTGGCTGCGCGGACGACAGCCTCGTAGTCAAGGGGGATGGCAGAGCTGTCCGGGTGGCCGATGATCTGAACAAAGGGATTTCTCATGGCCCCGATAGTGGCAGCAGTGTTCTCCTCTCTGGTTCCGATGGGAAAGCAGAGATCGTGGATGCTGGCAATGCCGTAGTCCAGGCGCTTTAAAAGCCGGGGAGCCAGATCCACAGTGCCCCGAAAGTCAATAATGTTCAGCTCGCAGCCCATGAGGAGGCGGACGCCGAACAGCTCTCTGGGAATCACGGAAAAGTTGCAGAAGTACATTTCACTGCAGGTGCCGGGCATGGCCGGGGCGTGGTCGGAGGAGCCGAAAACAGACAGGCCTGCCTCTGCACCGGCCCGGGCCATCTCATAAAGGGTGTTGTAGGCGTGGCCGCTGGCAAGCGTGTGTGTGTGGAGATCTGAAAGGTTTTTCATGTTCATGGATATGCCTCCTGAAATTAGCGTTGAAGGGACGAAAAAACAGTCCGATGAAAAAAGAATAGCATATTTTTCAGAAGAAAACTATAGAAATATCAGATAGGATATGGTTAAATATAGTATAGAATTTTTGTGCAGGAGGAGAAGTTTATGTCAGAAGAAAGATTGACGGAAGAAAAATTAAATGAAAATATGGAGAATGCAGAGACAATGGCTGATTACGAGAAAGAGCTGGAGGCCTCCTTTAAAAAGGTGAAGGAGGGCGATATTCTGACGGGAACCGTGATCGGAGTGACGGACAGCCAGGTTGTCGTAGATCTCAGGTATTATGCGGAGGGAATGATCCGCCGGGAGGATATTACAGACGATCCGAACTACAACTTGAAGGAAGAAATCCATGTGGGGGATGAAATTTCCGGTACGGTGATTAAGACAGATGACGGAGAGGGAAATATTCTGCTCTCCAGAAAGAGTGCAAATGACACCCTGGTCTGGGAGAAGTTTGAGCGGATGATGGAAGAGCGCACGGTTGTCCCTGTCAGGGTGGCAGAGGTGGTAAACGGAGGAGTTACCGCTTACCTGGATGGAGTCAGAGGCTTTATACCAGCGTCCAAGCTGGCTGCCTCCTATGTGGAGAATCTGGACGAGTGGGTAGGAAAGACGGTGGAGGTCACTGTCATCACCGTGGAGAAGGACAGAAAGAAGCTGGTTCTGTCCGGCCGCGAGGTTGCCAGGGAGAAGGAAAGAGAGGAAAAGAGAAAAAAGATTGAAAAATGCGAGGTTGGAGCTGTCATGGAGGGAACCGTGG
The DNA here is from genome assembly GCA_019423835.1 of Clostridiales bacterium. Lineage (GTDB taxonomy): Bacteria > Bacillota > Clostridia > Lachnospirales > Lachnospiraceae > Otoolea. The sequence goes on from JAHZAR010000001.1 coordinate 49,858, forward strand.
ATACTTTGAAGGATTACGGCGCCTTCGTGACTCTGGAGAACGGACTTTCCGGTCTCGTACATATTTCCCGCATCAGCAGTCAGAGAATCAAGCACCCCGGTGTTGTCTTAAAAGAGGGGCAGACTGTGAAGGTAAAGATCATCGGAATCAAGGATGGAAAGATCAGCCTGAGCATGAAGGATGCAGAGCCTGAGGAAACAGAGGAGGAGGTATTTGATTACCATGAGAACGGCCAGGCGACTACCGGCCTTGGCGCTCTGTTAAAGGGACTGAAATTTTAGGGGGGATCACCGGGCCTCCATGTCCTCCCCGGCGGAGGAGGCGGCTGAGACACAGAGGAAACTCTGCGGAGCCACGGAGGTGGACGGAAGGCAGAATGGAACCGGGAAATGGAGAGAAGAATGAGAAACTTCAGTGAAAGGGGGGCCGTTCATGACCAATATTCCCAAGACATTTGACCAGATGGATCAGTGGAAGGCCGTTATGTTTTTGTATAACTCCGCGCTGAAGGAGATCAATACAAAGATAGAAATTCTGAACAATGAGTTTATCCATATATATTCCTACACTCCGATTGAGCACATTAAATCGAGGCTGAAGACGCCGGAGAGCATTGTCAAGAAGCTGAAGCATGACGGTCGGGAGGTGACGATCGCCAACATGATCGACTATCTCAGCGACATTGCGGGGATCCGGATTATCTGTTCCTTCACCTCGGATATTTATCTGATTGCGGACATGATCGCGAAGCAGTCCGATGTGACGGTTCTGTATGTGAAGGACTATATTAAAAATCCGAAGCCAAACGGTTATAAGAGCTATCATATGGTGGTCACTATTCCCATTTACCTGAGCGAGGGGCCGGTGGACACGAAGGTGGAGATCCAGATCCGCACCGTTGCCATGGACTTCTGGGCCAGCCTGGAACACAAGATCTACTATAAGTTTGAGGGAAATGCCCCGGACTTCCTGGAAAAAGAGCTGAAGGACTGCGCAGATATGGTGGATATGCTGGATGCGAAAATGTTTTCTCTCAATGAGGCGATCATGCAGCACAGCGCTGAGGAAAGGCGAAAAGAGGCGGAGGCCGAGGAGCGCAGGCTCCGGGAGGAGATGGCAGCTCAGGAGGCCGAGGACAGGGAGAAAGAGGCTGGAAAAGAGGCCTGGGAGAGAGAAGAAGAGGAGAGAAGGGCCGGATCCGGGGCAGACTGGGCTTCGGACAGCAGAATCAAATAGACAGACGGAGAGGACAGATATGAAAATTGTACTTCAGAGAGTGTCACATGCCAGCGTGACAGTAGACGAAAAGGTGATTGGAGCTATCGGCCAGGGATTTCTGGTACTCCTTGGCGTTTCAGACACAGACACAAAGGAGATTGCCGACAAAATGGTGGATAAGCTGTGCAAACTGAGAATTTTCCAGGATGAGCAGGGAAAGACGAACCTTTCACTGGCAGACGTGGGGGGAGAGCTTCTGGTGGTGAGCCAGTTTACCCTCTATGCAGACTGCAGGAAGGGTAACCGGCCCAGCTTCATCAAGGCCGGGGCGCCGGAGCTTGCAAACCGCCTGTACGAGCATGTGGTAGAGCGCTGCAGAACCTATGTGGATAAGGTAGAGCACGGAGAGTTTGGAGCTGATATGAAGGTGGAACTCTTGAATGACGGGCCCTTCACTCTGGTTCTGGACAGTGAGGAGATTTTCAGATAGAAAAACCATGCACGAAGAAAAATTGGAAAAGGAGAAAAGACAGATGGCAGAAACAGCAAAAGAATTACAGAAGAGCCTGACCTGGGAGTTCCCGCATATTGCAAAGGAAGCGCCGGCTCAGACAGAGGAAGCGGCAGAATACTGCGAAGGCTACAAGGCATTTTTAAATAAGGCGAAGACAGAGAGAGAGTTTGTGGCAGAGGCTGTGAAAATTCTCAGTGAGAACGGTTATACACCCTATGAGATCGGGAAAAAGTATCAGGCAGGGGATAAGGTTTATCTGATAAACAGAAAAAAGGCTCTGATCATGACGACCTTCGGAGAGAAGCCATTAGAGGAAGGAATCAGGCTGAATATCGCCCATATTGACTCCCCAAGGCTTGATTTAAAGCCGAATCCACTGTTTGAGAAGACAGATATTGCCTATTTAAAGACACACTATTACGGGGGAATCCGCAAGTATCAGTGGGCTACCATTCCCCTTTCCATGCACGGCGTGGTGATCAGAAAGGACGGAGAGGCAGTCAGTATCTGCATCGGCGAGGAGGAGGGAGATCCCGTATTCTGCGTAACGGATCTTCTGCCGCATCTGGCTGCTGAGCAGAATGAGAGAAAATTAAAGGACGGGATCAAGGGGGAGGAGCTGAATGTGATTATCGGCTCCGTGCCCTATGCAGATGAGGAGATCAAGGAGCCGGTGAAGCTGCTTGTCTTAAAGCTTCTGCATGACCGGTACGGCATGACAGAGAAGGATTTTATCCGTGCGGAAATCGAGCTCGTTCCGGCAGTCAAGGCAGTGGATGTGGGGCTGGACAGAAGCCTGGTGGGCGCCTACGGGCAGGATGACAAGGTATGCGGCTACACGGCTCTGACAGCGGAGATTGCCACAAAGCTGCCGACCTACACGACCGTGACAGTGCTGGCAGACAAGGAAGAGATTGGCTCTGTGGGAAATACAGGTCTTGACTCTGATTTCAGCCTTCACTATATCGAGTATCTGGCAGAGGCTGAGGGAGTAAATGTAAAGACAGTTCTCAGAAATTCCATCTGCCTGTCCTCCGATGTCAACGCTGCCTACGATCCGACCTTTGCAAGTGTGTATGAGGAGAGAAATTCCTGCTACATCAACAAGGGCTGTGTGCTGACCAAGTACACGGGTGCCAGAGGAAAATCTGGAAGCAATGATGCCAGCGCCGAGACCATGGCCAAAATTGTGGAGATTATGGACGCAGAGGGCGTTTACTGGCAGACAGGAGAGCTGGGAGCTGTGGACGTGGGAGGCGGCGGAACGGTTGCCTGCTATGTGGCTAAGATGAATGTAGACGTCGTGGATCTGGGCGTTCCGATTCTGGCTATGCATGCTCCGTTTGAGCTGGCCTCCAAGCTGGATATCTACAATACCTATAAGGCATTTAAGGCCTTCTACAAATAGAGCAGGAGCACGGCAGGCAGGGCCGGTGCGTCAGACAGGCGGCTGAGAAGCCGTGTGCAGCGCACCGGCCCTGATGCCGTCCGGCCAGGCGGCTTCCGGGACATCATCTTTTTTCCTCAAAACTCTTTTTATTCAGAGGCTTTTGTGATATTATATTTTTTATACCTTCCGGTGAAGGCAGAATAAAAGAGTAAGAGGGACAGTAAATGAGAAAATTATTAACAGCAGGACTTGCAGGAATGGCAGCAGTGATGGTCATGACAGGCTGCGGTGCAAAGAATGAAACCGCTACAGCGTCAGACGCGAAGGCCGGCATTGTTCTCGGAGAGTACAAGAATGTGCCGGTGACAGTTGTGAAACCCTCTGTTTCCGATGAAGAGCTGGATGCGAGAATTGAGACGGTTCTGGGCGGATATGCCACCTGGGATGCCGTAGATCGGGCAGCAGAAGAAGGAGACAGGGTAAACATTGACTATAAGGGGCTGAAGGACGGCGTGGCCTTTGAGGGCGGCACGGCAGAAGGATACAACCTGGTACTGGGCTCCGGAAGCTTTATCGACGGCTTTGAGGACGGGCTGATCGGGGCAGCGGCAGGGGAGCAGAGGAATCTGAACCTGACCTTCCCGGAGGACTATAAGGCGGAGGATCTGGCAGGCCAGGATGTTGTGTTTGAGGTTACGGTAAACGAGGTGGCTGAGAAGCACACGCCGGAGCTGACGGAAGCGTTTGTGGCGGAAAATTTCCCGGATCTCGGCACCGTGGAGGCCTATAAAGAGGATTTGAGACAGCAGATGCTGGACAGCAAGCAGCAGCAGAGTGACCAGCAGAGAAATGCAGACCTGCTCTCTGCAATTGTGGAGGATTCCGAGATCACATGTGCCACGGAAGAGGTGGATGAGATCTATGATCAGCAGATCAACTATTATACCACCATGGCTTCTATCTACGGCCTGGGGCTTGCAGACTATGCGTCTGTGATGGGAATGGATGAGGATGCCTTCCGCACAGAGGTGAGAAATATTGCAGAGCTCACAGTAAAACAGAATATGGTTCTCGACGAGGTGGCGAAGAAGGAGGGGCTGAAGGTGGAGGATGCAGACCGCCAGGCTCTTGCCGAGGAATACAAGGACGTATATGAGAGCGTTGACGATATGATCGAGCAGGCCGGAGCGGAAAATGTGGACAGGGCCATTCTCTCTGAGAAGGCGCTGCAGGTGATTGTGGACAATGCAGATATTACAACGGTAGACGGAATTGACGTAGCAGAGTAGGAGAGGAATTACCAAAGACGACGGGAGGATTTAGGAAATGCAGATTTTATACGATAGAATCCGCAGAGATGGAGTGGTGCGAGCCGGAAATGTTCTGAAGGTTGACCGCTTCCTGAATCATCAGATGGATATTGAGCTGTTTAAGGAGATTGGGAAGGAGTTCAAGCGCCGCTTTGCCGATGCGCAGGTGAACAAAATCCTGACCATTGAGGCCTCCGGCATTGGAATTGCCTGCATTGTGGCACAGTATTTCAATGTGCCGGTGGTTTTCGCCAAGAAGACAAAGACGAAAAATATTGCCGGGGACGTCTATACGACGAAGGTGGAGTCCTTTACCCATGGGACAGTGTATGACATTATTGTGTCCAAGGAGTTTCTGGGAAAGGGAGATAAAGTGCTGGTCATCGATGACTTTTTGGCTAAGGGAAAGGCCCTTGACGGACTGACCACTCTGATCCAGAACTCTGGTGCAGAGCTGGTGGGAGCCGGAATCGTGATTGAAAAGGGCTTCCAGTGCGGAGGAGATATTATCAGGAAGAAGGGGATTCGTCTGGAATCTCTGGCCATTGTGGACAGCATGGATGAAAAGACGGGTGAAATTGTGTTTCGGGGCGAGGGAAAAAACGCAGAATAAAGGAAACACAGAGAATGGGAAACAGAAAAGCACTCTTTTTTGACATTGACGGAACTCTGTTCAGCGAGACGAACAGAAATGTGCCTGAGAGCGCGTCCAGGGCACTTGAGAGAGCCAGGAGCAGGGGCCATCTGGTCTTTGTGAACACCGGGAGAACCTGGTGTGAGACGGGGCAGATACGGGAGCTTGTGGATGTGGACGGCTGGCTCTGCGGCTGCGGAACCTACATTGTGGCTGAAGGGTCCGTGATCTATGACAGAAGGATTCCTAGGGAGAGAGGCGAGGAGATCAAGGCAGCTGCGATCCGGTGGGGGCTGGACGGAGTTCTCGAGGGAGTGGAGGCCTGCTATATGCAGAAGGCACCTTCCCCGATGAAGAAAGTGGAGGACTGCAGAAAGGGCTTCATGGCTATGGGAATTATTTCCGATTACACCTGGGAGGATACCTGCTATGACTTTTCAAAATTCTGTCTCATGACAGATGAGAACAGCCGGATGGATGAGATGAAAAAGGAGATCAGCCGGGATATGGAGATCATTGACCGGGGAGATGACTTTTTCGAGATTGTCCCCAAGGGTCATTCTAAGGCGACAGCCATTGAGATGATCTTAAGACGCTTTGGCCTTGAGAGGGAGGATGCCTGGGTATTCGGCGACAGCATGAATGATCTGCCCATGTTCCAGTATGCTCTCAACAAGGTTTTGATGGGAAAGCATGACAGAGGGCTGGAGCCCTATGCTACCTTTGTCACAAAGACCGTGGAGGAGGACGGGATTGCCTATGCCATGGAAACTCTGGGGCTGATCTAGCGGATGCGGGAGAGAACGGCGGCAGGGACAGCCGCTGCGGAAAACAAAAGCTGAGAGAAGCCGGGCAGATCCTGACATCTCTGTCAAAGACAGGGGTGTCTTAAAACAGTCAGTCAGAAAAGGAAGAAAAATACGTCTTGTATGAGAGATGAAGCTCTGTGGCAAGACGTATTTTTTGTCTGAAGAAGTTCCTCTGCTGCGGATTCAGCAGAGGGCAGCCAGCAGCGGAGGAGGTCCGCCGCGCTCTGCCAGGATTTCACAGGAAATGCGCCGGAACGGCGGAATAAAGCCGGACTTCAGTTACTTTCAGATTGGGTGGGTAAAAGTCAGCTAAAAAGTGATTGTTTATTACCTGTCCGGACAGACGGAGGAAACCGATTGGGAGGGAAAATACATGAGATACCTGATTCTTGACACAGACACGGGAGTGGATGACGCCCTTGCCATCCTCTACGCTCTGGGGCTTGAGGCCAGCGGAATGTGCAGGCTGGTTGGAGTTACCTGCACCTTTGGAAATGTGGAGGTGAAGACAGCGGTGAAAAACAGCCGCGCTGTCCTTGATTTTCTGGGGCGCAGGGATATTCCCGTGTTCGGGGGGAATAACCGGCTGTTCGGGGGCGGCGGAGAGTTCGTACAGAGGCCCATCTGCAGGATTGTCCACGGGGAAAACGGCCTTGGAAATGTGGATATCCCCATGCCTCAGGAGAAAACGGTGGATAAAGATGAAAATGTGAAAGATAAAGGGGATAAAAGGGCTTCAGATTATGAAGCAGGCTTCGGGGAATCCGAAGCCGTCCGCTTTCTCACTCAGATGGCAGAGCTTTACGGGGAGAGACTGGCGGTGATCGCCACAGCATCCATGACCAATATGGCTGAGTGGATACAGGCCCACAGAGAGGCTGCCTCCAGGACCGGAACCATCGCTGTCATGGGCGGAGCCCTGACGGTTCCGGGAAATGTGAATCCGTTTGCAGAGGCCAATATCCTGGCAGATCCGGAGGCGGCAAAATTCCTGTTTGAGAGCGGGCTTTCCTTTACGATGACAGGGCTTGATGTGACCCTTAAGACAAACAGAAGGGCAGACCAGATGGAGGAGAAGACAGGCAGGTGGAGAGAGGAGGGAGGCGTCTGCGGAAAGGCCTTTGCCGATATGCTGAGCTACTACTGCACCAATGAGGCGCCTGCAAATGGAAAAAAGGAGGGGGCGATTCACGATCCCATGGCAGTTGCCGCTGTGTTCAGGAGGGAGCTTTTCCGTATTATGGAGATGAATCTGACTGTGGAGACAGAAGGGCCGTCGAGGGGGCGGACCATCGGCGATTTAAAACGTCTCAGGGACAGGATTAAAACAGCCCGCGTATGCGTCGATGTAGACGAGGAGCAGTTTCTGAAGGAATTTGCTGAGGTGTGTCTGGGAGCCTTTCCGGAGTGTGATTAGAAGGCCACAGACTCCTGCAGGCGTATCTGGGGCAGGCAGGATTTGCAAAGGGGGCAGTCTGCTTTGTGCGCAGTCTGCCCCCCTGTTTTCTGCCGTTTTTTTGCCGGTTCGTTTACAAATTCTTCAGCCAGTTTTTCGAGAGAATGATTCTGCCCCTTTTTATCACGGTTTCCACCTGATTGATGGCAGTGTGGTAAGGCAGATAGGTGATGGAGGGGTATTTCATAATCAGTAGGTCGGCCTGCTTTCCCGCCTAAATACTTCCGATGGTTTCCGCCCGTCCCAGAGCCGCCGCGCCGTTGATGGTGAGGGCGGTGATCACTTCTTCGATGGACATACCCATGTAGATGCAGCCGAGGGCGATCAGGAGGGGGATGGAGTTGGTAAAGCAGCTTCCCGGGTTCAGGTCAGAGGCCAGAGCCACCGCGCAGCCGCTGTCGATCATTTTCCGGGCCGGGGCGTACTCCTCCTTCAGACAGAATGCCGTGGCGGGCAGAAGGGTGCTGATGACGCCGCACGCTGCCATCTGGCGGATGCCCTCATCGGATGCCTTGAGGAGATGATCCGCAGAAACGGCTCCCACCCGCGCGGCCAGCTCCGCCCCTCCCAAGGGGTACATTTCATCGGCGTGGATCTTAAGTTTAAAGCCCATGTCTTTTGCACGGGTCAGATAATATTCGGAATCCTCCAGGGAGAACACACCCTTCTCGCAGAAAATATCTGCAAATTCTGCCAGATTTTCCCTGCGCACGGCGGGCATGACCTCATGGAGCATCCGGTCGAGAAACTCCCTCTCCCTCCCTTTATATTCGGGAAGTACACTGTGAGGACCCAAAAAGGTGGATACAATGTCCACCGGATGGCATCTGTCCAGTTTCTCCATGACACGCAGCTGCTTGAGCTCTGTGCCGAAATCCATTCCATAGCCGCTCTTGCCCTCAACAGTGGTGACGCCGAATTCCGCCATCCGGTTCAGCCGATCCATGCCTGCAGCGATGAGTTCCTCCTCAGAGGCAGTCCTGGTTGGCTCAATGGTGGCGTTGATGCCGCCGCCCCGCTCCATGATTGACATGTAGCTGTCGCCTTTTAAGCGCCAGGAAAATTCATCGGCACGGTATCCGCCGAAAATAAAGTGGGTGTGAGAGTCCACAAAGCCGGGGAGGATGGTTTTCCGGAAGGCATTGATAACGGAAAGAGGGCGGCCCCCTGCGGCTGTCTCTTCTGTCTCCTTCCGGTCAAGGGCATGGCCTTCTTCTCCGGAGAGTCCCAGCATCCGGTCTAACTCTTCTGTTTTTCCGACAGCGGTGATCCGGCCGTCCTCCACGAGAACTGCCCCGTCGTGAATGAGGCCGATGTCGGCCATTTCCTTTCCGCGCTTTTGAGTCCTGCCGCTGCAGGTGGCCAGCTCTGAGGCGCGGCGAATGTAAAGTCTGTTCATTTTCTATCCCATCCTGCCTTTCCTGTCTGAAACAGCTTTCAAGCGGTGCATGGGCTCTGCACCGCTTAAAAGCCATACCGCTATTTCTTTACTGCGTTCTCATAAGCCTTCTCGATCAGCCCGTCGTCGGCAATGTAAGGCATAGTGATCACGTCACTTCCCTTTCTCAGCGCGTTGTATTCTGCCACAGTCTCGATGGAGTGCTCATTCCTGGCCCAGCTTCTCCGGGAAACACCCACCATGGTATCCCACGGAATTGCCTCCCGGATAATGGCGTCTGTTTCCGGTGTGCCGTCGAGAACCAGGCCGAAGCCGCCGTTGATCGCCTTTCCGATTCCCGTTCCTCCTCCGTTGTGAAGGGCCACCAGGCTCATGCCTCTGGCTGCATTTCCGGCATAGCACTGAACAGCCATGTCGGCTGTCAGGTTGGATCCGTCGTAAATGTTGGAGGTCTCCCGGTAGGGGGAATCTGTTCCTCCGGTGTCGTGGTGGTCACGGCCCAGCATGACAGGGCCGATTTCCCCGTTTCTGACCATCTCGTTGAATTTGAGAGCAATATCTCTTCTGCCGAAGGCATCCTGATAGAGGATACGGCACTGGGTTCCCACAACCAGCCTGTTTTTTTCAGCATCCCGTATCCAGATCCAGTTATCCTTGTCCTGGGGCCTTCTGTTGGGATTGATGATTTCCATGGCTGCGTGGTCTGTCTTTACCAGATCCTCATGTCTGCCGGACAGACAGCACCAGCGGAACGGGCCGTACCCGTAGTCAAACAGCTCCGGCCCCATTATGTCCTCCACATAGGATGGGAAGATAAAGCCCTCGCTGGTATCTGTGCCGTTTTTGGCAATATCCTTTGCACCGGCGTCGAATACGGCTTTCATGAAGGAATTGCCGTAGTCGAAGAAGTAGACTCCCCGCTCTACCAGGATTTTGATCAGATGGAAATGCTTAATCAGGGAGGCATTGACAAGCTCGGCGAAATGCTCCTTGTCGTGAGCCAGCATCTCGGTTCTCTCCTCAAAGCTCAGCCCCTGCGGGCAGTAGCCGCCGTCGTAGGGTACATGGCAGCTGGTCTGGTCGGAGAGCAGTTCGATTTTAATCTTGTGATCCACGGCATACTGGAGCAGATCCACAATATTTCCATGGTAGGCGATGGAGACCGTCTCCTTCCTTGCCATATAGTCGGCGGCCAGACGGTAGGCCTCCTCAGCGCTGTCCGTTATCAGGCTCACCCAGCCCTGGCTGTGCCTTGTCTCGATCCGGGAGTAGTCTACCTCGGCGATGATTCCTACGCCTCCGGCGATCTCAATGGCCTTTGGCTGAGCGCCGCTCATGCCGCCCAGGCCGCTTGTGACGAACAGATGGCCTGCCAGATCGCCGTCGTGGGGGACGCCCAGAAATTTGCGCCCTGCGTTTAAAATCGTATTAAAGGTTCCGTGTACAATGCCCTGGGGTCCGATGTACATCCAGCCTCCGGCTGTCATCTGGCCGTAGGAGGAGCAGCCCATAGCTGTGGCCTTCGCCCAGGCCTCCGGGTTGTCGCCCTCCCCGACCATGAGGCCGTTGGTGATGATGACCCTGGGACTGGATTTGTGGGATTTGAAAAGTCCCAGGGGATGGCCGGACATGACCACCAGAGTCTGCTCATCTGTGAGCAGCTCCAGATATTTCTTGATCAGCTGGTACTGCATCCAGTTCTGGCATACCTGTCCCGTCTCCCCGTATGTAACCAGCTCATAGGGGTAGAGGGCAACTTCGTGATCCAGGTTGTTGTCTATCATCACCTGAAAGGCTTTTCCCTGAATGCAGTTGCCCTTGTACTCGTCAATGGGTTTTCCGTAGATTCTCTCTTTGGGCATAAAGCGGTAGCCGTAGATGCGTCCTCTGGTCAGAAGCTCCTCCATAAATTCCGGGGCGAGAGCCTCGTGGAGCTCCTCCGGCACATAGCGCAGAGCATTTTTTACGGCCAGTTTGATTTCCCGTTCATTTAAAGTAAGCTCCCGCATGGGGGCACGGCGGATGCCCTCCCTGAAAACCGGATACTCCGGGAGAACCGGATCCAGCTTGACTGTCATGGCTGCGCCGATCTCTTTGTTATTCATATCCTCATCCCTTCCTTACTGATCATATTCTGTCTTTATTATAGCTTCAGAGGGTCAAAAAAACGTCGAAGTAGAGAATAGATCAAAATCTTTTTGATTGCAGGCTCAGACAAACCGGGAAGAAAATGGGAAATACTGCCTGGAACCAGGGCTCGTTGACATAACAGAAGAAGGTGGGTTATACTTAATAAAATAGTACGGACAGGGGTGAAGGGGCCTGAAGAGAAGGTCAGGGGCCTCTGCAGAGGGCATCTGGGGGAGGAAAATGAAGGAAATTTCAGTACATCTGTTGGGAAATCCGGAGATTTGGGCCGGAGACGTTAAGATTAGCTTTCCCTATAAAAAAGCGGAGGCTTTTTTCTATTATCTGTGTGTGAAGAAGAAGGTGAGCAGGGAGGAAGTGA
>JAHZAR010000001.1:61106-106031 GCA_019423835.1 Clostridiales bacterium
ACAACGGGAAAGAAAAAACTGAGAGACGCAGTCTATCAGGTGAAGCGGCTTCTGGGGAAGGAGGTGCTTTTCACCTGGGGACATACGGGAATTGCGCTGAACCCGGAGTTTCCCCTGCAAACGGACTGGGATGAAGCGCCGGAAAAGAGAGAGGGTCTTTGGGGAGCCGTGTTCCTGGATCATTTCTATATCAAAAACTGCTATGAGTTTGAGGAGTGGGCTCAGGAGGTGCGGCGGCAGCTCTCTGAGCAGCAGGCACAGCTTGCAAGAGAGAGGCTCAGGGAGGCGGCCGGCAGGAATGACACGGCCATGCTTCAGAAATACGGAAATATTCTGCTGTCGGGGGATCCCTATAATGAGGAGCTCTACTTTGAACTGATGAATCTGTATGCTCAGAATGGAAGCTACACCATGGCAATCCGCCTCTACAGTGACCTTCAGAAGCTGCTCTCGGAGGAGCTGGACGAGAAGCCGTCCAGACGGCTGACAGAGTTGTTTCACCGCATCTATACCATGAAGGAGGCTGTGAGCTCTGAGGGAGCCATGGCAGAGCTTCCCTTTGTGGGAAGGAAGCGGGAGCTGTACCGGGTGAACAGTTTTCTGGCTGAGGAAGGCGGGGAAACGGATGCGGCAGAGTCTGCAGGCTGCCTGGCGGTAAGCGGCGAAAACGGCTCAGGAAAAACAGCCTTTCTGGAGCAGGGAGCCCGCCTGGCGGCAGGAAACGGAATGCTTGTCCTGAAATCTGCCTGCTATAAGCAGGGGGAGGAATTTTATCTGAGTCCCTGGAATGACATATTCCAGGAACTTTACCAGCTTGTGGCAAAGGACAGGGAGGCAAAGGGAGGGAAGAAAGCAGACGGGGAGAGCAGGCGGGAGGAAGAACTGAAAAGGAGCCTTTCCTGTTTCCTGAACGGCTCCGGCGAGGGGGAAGTGTCGAGGATGACATATCCCATGGTGGAAAAGCTGGCACTTGATCTTCTGGAATTTCTGACAGGAAAGAACAGGATCCTTCTGGTCTTCGACGATATCCAGTGGATGGATTCCATGAGCTGCCAGCTTCTCAACCGCCTGCTGCACCTTCTGGGAAGAGAAAGACTGCTTCTTCTGTGCAGCATGAGCAGGGAGGAGGAGGCCAAGGCAATGGGGGCCCTGGAGCCGATTCTTCTGCGCGACGGAGTGGAGATCCTCAGGCTCAGCCCGTTCACCAGGGAGGAGACGGACGAGCTGATCCGCAAATACCTTCCCGAGCTGGCGGGGGAGGAGGAGAAGAAGGCGGAAATTTACCGGGCCACAGACGGAAACGCATTTTTCCTGAAGGAGCTTTTGAACCTGATTCGGGAAAAGGGCTATACGCTGGAAAAATCCAGAAGAACCAATTATGTGATTCAGGCACGGCTTTCCGGGCTCTCAGCTCAGGAGAGGGATGTGCTGGGAGCGATGTCTGTATTTCCGGAAAAAGCGGGAGTGGAGGAGCTGGAGCTGCTGCTGCCTGATACAGACCGTCTGTCCCTTCTCAGAGTTCTGGAAAGCCTTCAGGAACGGTTTCTGATCCGGGAGGTTCTGGTGGGCTGGAATGTCCATTATCAGTTTGTGCACCGGATATTTCAGGAGTATGTCTGCGAGCGCCAGAGCAATGGAAAGCGCATGCTGTACCACCAGATGCTGGCAGCCTGCTATGAGGAGGCGGCAGCTCAGAACAGAAGAGCAGCCCTGCTTCCCCTTGTTATCTATCACTATGAGCACTGTCACAACCAGATCAAGGCATGTCAGCACAGAATTGAATGGCTGAAGGAATATTACACTCTGATCAACGAAAATTTTCCGGTGCTTCACTGGTCTCTCTCCGATCTGGATGAAAGTCTCCGGGTGACGCCTCCGGCTGATGAGATGATCCGCCTGGCCGGGGAGCTTGTGGGGCTTGAGGGAAATACGGAGGAGATCCGGCGGATGAAGCTGGAAATGAACTATATCAGAGGGCGGTATGACATTGCACATGGAAATTACAGCCAGGGGCTCTCCCATATTGAGGAGGGGATCCGCCTGTCCGGGGAGCTTTCGGATCAGAGAATGCTTCTGTCCTGCTATAAGCAGCAGGTGTTTTACGGAATCCAGGTAGAAGATCTGGAACGGGTGGAAAGGTATACCGAGATCGGCCTCTCGCTGGCTGCAGAAGGGCTTAACCGGGAGGAGAGACTCTCGGCAGAGCAGTGGATGGAGCAGGGGGAGACAGACGGCTGCCAGGATAATGTTTCTCCGGGAAGGGACGGAATGCCGGAATGGACCAAAGGAACAGGGGCAGAGGAGAAGAGGAGAGAATGCCTGGAGGAATTTGGAACCTTTCTCCGACTGAGAGGCTGGTATGACCTTCATATGGGACAGTACGGGAGAGCGGAGCGCGCGCTTCGTCTGGCCGGCGCACTGTTTCAGAGTCTTGGGAATGAGTACGGAGCCGGTCAGGCCGCCTGCCTGAATTATATTGGAGACGTATACCGCCTGAAGGGGCAGCCGGACAGGGCGGTCTCCTTCTACAAAGAAGCTATAAGCCTGGTGGAAAAGGAGCCTGTAATCATCGGACTGGGGCAGTTCTACGCAAATACAGGCCAGGCTCTTTACCAGTCAGGAGAGGTAGAAGAGGCGGAAAGATATCTGAAAATGGCCGGCAGCTATCTGCGAAAAAATGGCTGCATCTGGGGCCTGGAACGGGTGGAGGCCTGCCTGGCGCTCCTGCTTCTTGAACAGGGGAATCCTGAACAGGCGAGGGAGCATTACCGGACAGGGCGGGAGCTTTCCGAAAAAATCAGAAACCCTCAGACACAGAAAATTCTGGGAACCGTGGGACTGCGCCTGAAGGAGAATCAGGGAAAGACAGAGGAAAAGGAGGCATAAAAGACTGGTCTGCAGCGGGGACAGCAGCTACATAGACGGTTTTTGGACGTTTCGTTTATTATAATCATGACAGAAATAGGGAAATACATCAAAGGAGTGGGTTTATTTTATGAGTAAGGTTCTGATTACAGGAGAGGATTTGACGCTGGAGGAGATAGTGGCGGTCTGCCGCCATGAGGCTCTGGCAGAGCTTTCTGATGAGGCAAAGGAGAAGGTGGCAGCGTCCAGAAAGGTTGTGGACGATTTAATTGCCGAGGAAAAAGTGGTCTATGGGATTACGACAGGATTTGGAAAATTCAGCGATGTGGTGATTTCGCAGGCCCAGTGCAAGGAGCTGCAGAAAAATCTGATTATCACCCATGCGGTCGGCGCAGGAAACCCGTTTTCCAGGGACATTGCAAGAGGAATTATGCTGCTTCGCATCAACAACCTGTCCAAGGGATTTTCCGGCATCCGTCTGGAAACGCTTCAGACCATGGTGGACATGCTGAACAGAGGCGTGACTCCGGTGATCCCTGAGAAAGGCTCTCTGGGCGCTTCCGGCGATCTGGCCCCCCTCTCTCACATGGTGCTGCCAATGATTGGTTTGGGACTGGCAGAATATCAGGGAGAGGTGCTTCCCGGAAAGGAAGCCATGGATCGGGCAGGCATCCCGGTGATTGAGCTTTCTGCCAAGGAGGGGCTTGCCCTCAACAACGGGACGCAGGCGATGACAAGCGCAGGTTCCCTGGCCCTTTATGATGCCATCTGCCTGTTAAAGGTGGCTGACATTGCGGCAGCTCTCAGCTTCGAGGCTCAGAATGGGGTGGTGGACGCGCTGGATCCGAGAGTTCACAGGGTTCGGCCTCACAAGGGGCAGATGGCCACGGCGAGAAATCTTCTCACCCTTCTGGAAGGAAGCAATAATACCACAAGACAGGGGGAGATCCGAGTGCAGGATGCCTATTCCCTGCGCTGCTGTCCGCAGATTCACGGGGCCAGCAAGGATGCGGTGAACTATGTGAGGGATAAGGTGGATATTGAGATTAACTCAGTGACAGACAACCCGATTATCTTTGAGGATGACCATGCGGGAATTTCCGGCGGCAACTTCCATGGACAGCCCATGGCCTTGAGCTTTGACTTTCTGGGAATCGCTGAGTCAGAGCTGGCTGATGTGTCCGAGAGGAGGATCGAGCGTCTGGTAAATCCGGCCTACAGCGGTCTTCCGGCCTTTCTGACGCCGAATGGAGGAGTCTGCTCCGGATTTATGATTGTGCAGTATTCGGCTGCAGCCCTGGTGTCAGAGAACAAGATTCTGGCCCATCCGGCCAGCGTGGACAGCATCCCGTCCTCCGCCGGTCAGGAGGATCACGTGAGCATGGGAACCATCGCAGCCAGAAAGGCAGGGGAGATCGGCGCCAATGTGCGCAGAGTCCTTGCCATGGAGCTGATGGTAGCCTGCCAGGGAATTGACATGCGGGGAAATAAGGGGCTTGGAAAGGGAACCCAGGCAGCCTATGATCTGGTACGCAAAGAGGTAGCCAAACTGGAGGAAGACCGGGAGCTTTACGGCGATATCAATTACTGCGAGGAGATTATCAGGAACGGAAGTCTGATCAGGGCAGTCGAAGCTGCCATCGGGAAAGAAATAGAAGTTTGATAAAATCTTAAAAGAAAACAGAAGAGCAGAAGACAGGAGTGAGAGAAACGCAGAGGCTTTGACTTGGATATGGAGTCAGGGCCTCTGTGTTTTTGTGTGTAAAATGAAGCAGGTGTGAAAAATAAAAACAGAAAAAAATAGCGGTAAGTCCTGGAATATATTACAAAAAAGATCATTTTCAACTATAAATTTAGACACTTTTTACAAAAATAGGGGGAGCTTTTTGTATTATCCATATATTGATAATGTGGATTTGTAATGATATTATATGGATATGAAAGTAATAACGTGTATTTAAGAGGAGTAAAGAAACGGAAGCAGGAAAGAAAACAATATGAGTACACCTTCAGGAATGTTTGCTGACGAGAGATATAAAGAGATCCGGAGAATTTTGAATGAAAGAGGGTCTGTGACAGTTTCGGAGCTGATGGAGCGGTTTCATGTATCCATTGAAACGGTACGCCGGGATTTGATGGCCATGGAGCAGCAGAGAGAGTTGAAGAGAGTTCATGGCGGAGCGGTCAGGCTGACGCAGATGAGGCAGTTTAAGCAGGTCTCTTTGAGGAAACAGGAAAATTTTCAGGAGAAAAATGAGCTGTCTATGGCGGGAATCCAGCTGGTAAGAGAGGGGGATATCATTTCCATTGACTACGGAAGCACAGCCATCCTGTTTGCCAGAGCTCTGAAGGGAAGGTTCAGAAAACTTACAGTGGTGACTCACTCCCTGGATGTTTTTCATGAGCTGGAGCAGGAGACAGAGTATAAACGGATACTGGCGGGAGGAGAGTATCTGGACAGCGAAAGCGCCTTTTACGGGGAGCTGGCCACACAGTTTATGGAGGGACTGCATGTAGAAAAGGCCTTTGTATTTCCCTCTGCCGTATCGCTGGAAGGAGGCGTGCAGGACTTTATCACGGAGCTGGTTCCAGTGCAGAAAAGTTTTATCCGCCATGCGGACAAGATTTTTGTAATGGCTGACAGCTCTAAGATTGAGAAGATGGCTCTGATGAAGATCTGCGATCTGGACATGTGCGACGCTGTCATCACCGACGGCGGGCTGGACGAAGGGATTCGGGAACGATACCTTCAGGCCAATGTGAGGATTTTGAAGTCCGGAGAGCTTAGATACGGAGAAAAACAGACAGCAGGCAAAAAATCAGAAACGGAGAGAGTATGAAGCTGAAGAATGCAGAAAAAAAGGTAATTTTAATCCTGGTAGATGGGATGAGGGCAGATGCAGTAGAGCACTGCGGACATGGATTTGTGGGAGAGCTGAGAGAATGCAGTTACTTCAGTCTTGATGCAAAGACGGTTATACCTCCCATTACACTGCCGTGCCACATGTCACTGTTTCATTCTGTTCCGCCGGAACGGCATGGCACTGTGACAAATGTTTATGTACCGCAGGCCCGTCCGGTAAAAGGGCTGTTCGAAGTGCTGACAGAGCAGGGAAAGGTCTGTGCTAGTATTTATAACTGGGAGGAGCTGCGCGATCTGGGAAGGCCGGGAAGTGTTCAGCACAGTTATTTTATCAATGAATACCATTATGACGGCACAGACAGAACAGTGACAGATAAGGCGATGGAGTACATAGAACAATACAGGCCGGATTTTTTGTTCCTCTACCTGGGGGTCACTGATACAAAAGGACATGATTACGGATGGATGTCAGATGAATATATGAGAGCTGTTTATGAGGCATGGAATTGCATTGAACGGATTGTAAGAAGGTGGGAAGACGAATATACCTTTATTATTACAGCCGATCATGGCGGTCATGGAAGGAGCCATGGGGAAAATATTCCGGAGGACATGACAATTCCTCTTTTCATTACAGATGTGAAGGATAGAAGAGGCAGGAGGAACTGGGAGGAAAAAGAAGACTGCAGACCCGGAATCCTCGACCTTGCTCCTACAGTTGCCGGTCTTCTGGGAATAGAGCCGGATCGGGACTGGGAGGGAAACAATCTGTTGGGAGAAGGAATAAGGCATAAAAATAAAAAGTAACTAAAAAAGGAGGAAAAATTATGAGAAAGAAACGATTACTGGCTTTAACGCTGGCTATGGGGCTGTTGGCGACTGGATGCAGTTCATCAGGGAGCAGTGAGAAGGCGGAGGAAACGCCGGAAAAACCTATTACAGAAATGTCGGTGGAAGAGCTTGCTAAAGCGGCAAAAGAGGAGGGAGTATTTGAAACAGTGGCTATGGCGGACGACTGGTGCAACTGGAAGGGCTCCTGGGATAAAATTTATGAAAAGTACGGAATTGAACATTATGATACAGATATGTCATCTGCGGAGGTGCTTGCGATATTTGAAGCGGAGAAAGACGATCCGACAAAGGACTTTGGAGATGTAGGTCACTCCTTTTCAAAGCTGGCTGTGGAGCAGGACGTGGTGCAAAGTTTTAAACCCTCTACCTGGGACAGCATACCGGATTGGGCAAAAGATCCGGATGGCAAATGGGTAATGTCCTACACTGGAACAATTGCATTCGGTGTGAATACTAATCTGACAGGAGGAGAGGTACCGAAGACATGGAAGGATATTGCAGAGGGGGATTATAAGGTAACTCCTGGTAATGTAATCGGAGGAGCTGCTCCTCAGATAGCGGTAATCTCATGTGCCCTGGCAAATGGGGGCAGTCTTGACAATGTGCAGCCAGGAATCGATTTCTTTAAAAAGCTGGCAGAAGAGGGAAGAATTGATCCCGGCGACACCAATTATGCCAGGATTGTCAGCGGCGAGATTGCCGTCAACTGCGGACAGTATGATTTCCTGATGCTGGGACATAAGAATACCATTGAAGAAGAGGGGATCGACATTCCGTTTGAGGTATCGATTCCGCAGGATGGAGCAGTTACTTCCGGTTACTGTCTGGTACTGAACAAGTATTCACCTCATCCCCATGCTGCAGCTCTTGCCATTGAGTACCTTTTAAGCGATGAGGGACAGCTTGACAGAGCCGAAGGATTTGCAAGGCCCATCAGAGAGGATGTGGAAATTCCGGAGGAAATAGAGGCAAAACTTCTTCCAGATTCAGAGTATGAAAATGCGGTGGCAATCACGGATGTAGATGAACTTACAGAAGCCTGTGAGGAGGTTGCAAGGCTGTGGGAGGAGCAGGTAGTTCCGCTTTTAAATTAATGGTGATGGGAGAGGAAAAAAATGAAGAAATTACAGAGCATCAGTAAATGGCTGACGGCCGCGCCGCTGTTTCTTCTGGCGCTGATGTTTATTGCCTTTCCTTTATTCGGAATGGTGAGGGATAGCTTTCTGACTTCAGAAGGAATGGTCACTGCGGCCAACTATGCAGAAATTATGTCAAAGCCTGTATACCATTCAGCGATTAAAAACAGTCTGTATCTGTCATTTCTTTCTACTGTAATCGGATTGGCAGTGTCATTTTTAATGGCACTGTCAATTACACAAATTGGAGAAAGAAAGCAGGGATGGGTACAGTCTATATTAAACATGACCTCTAATTTTGCAGGACTTCCGTTGTCTTTTGCCTTTGTGGTAATCCTTGGAAATTCCGGAATCCTAATATCATTTCTTGAAAGTATTGGAATCGACATTCTGAAAAATTTTAACCTCTATTCTGTCAACGGACTTCTTCTCCTGTTTATCTACTTCCAGCTCCCTCTCGGAGCACTGATGCTTCTTCCGGCATTCCAGGGAATACGGGCGGAATGGAAGGAGGCCGCGACGCTTATGGGGGCCTCTCCTGTCCATTTTTGGTTAAAGGTGGGAATTCCAATTATTTTTCCGGCTCTGGCAGACACTTTTTCGCTTTTGTTTGCCAATGCCCTGACAGCATATGCGACAATCGTAATGCTTGTAACCACCAATGTGCCTGTTCTGGCAGTGAAGATTACGTCCATGTTTACAGGAGAGATGGCTCAGCAGAAGGAGCTTGGTTCCGCTTTGTCCATTGTGATGCTGCTCATTATGTTTGCAGTGATCTGTAGCTGCAATTTGCTGAAGAAAAAAATAGGCAGGGAGGAATAGACGATGAAAAAAAGAAAGATTCTGCCGTATGTGATACTAATTATCACCTGTCTGTATTTGGTGCTTCCGCTGATTGTCACGATCATTTATTCCTTCGCATCGGGGTGGACAAATGTGCTTCCTGACGGTTTTACGCTCAAATACTATGTCCAGCTTTTTGAGGACAGAAGGTTCTGGCCGTCTATGCTCAGAGGAATCGCGATCAGCATTCTTCCGATTTTTATAAGCAGTGCAGTAGTGATCCTGGCACTGTATACTTCAATTCTGTATTGTCCGAAGTTGGATCGGGTGATTCAGGGTATCTGTATGCTTCCTAATATCTTAAAAGGAATTGTGCTGGCGATTCCGGTTTTATCTCTGTATGCCGGTTCAGAGAGCCTTCTGGGGAACCGGATCGTTATGCTGACTTGTGTTTACTGTGTAGTAATTCTGCCGTTTGTATATCAGGGGATCAGAAATAATTTAAGAGCCGTCAATGTGACACAGCTGATA
Source organism: Clostridiales bacterium (assembly GCA_019423835.1). Taxonomy (GTDB): domain Bacteria; phylum Bacillota; class Clostridia; order Lachnospirales; family Lachnospiraceae; genus Otoolea. The sequence goes on from JAHZAR010000001.1 coordinate 70,137, forward strand.
GAGGCAGCTCAGATGCTGGGAGCTGGAAAGCTGTATGCATTTGTAAAAATTGTGATACCCAATATGCTGTCTGGAATTATGGTGTCATCGCTTCTCTCCATGTCTGCTGTTTTCGGGGATTTCGCAGTGGTGAAAATTATTGCGGGAAGCAAATATATTACGGCCCAGCAGCTTCTTTACAACAGCAAGAACCTGCTTTTGCAGTATCAGAGTGCGATTGTGTCTGTCATGTTCGTGTCTACGCTGCTGATTTCAGGAGCAGCCTTTGCCTACCAGGGGCATAAGGCACGGGCAGATAAAAAGTAGGCAAAAGAAAATGGGATGCGCGGGCCGATGCGAAGAAGTGCGTCAGATGTGCCGCAGGGCAGGAAAGTGGGCGCGAGGAAGAGGCGTCACCGCATAATCGGGAGGAATCATATGAGCTATATTCAGTTTGACAATATTCACAAGTTTTTCGGGAGTACCCATGTGCTGAAGGGAATCAATCTCGGGATCGAGGAGGGAGAGCTTGCGACGCTCTTAGGCCCTTCCGGCTGCGGAAAGAGTACACTGCTTCGCTGTCTGTCAGGACTGGAAACGGTCAGCGAAGGGAAAATCTATCTGGATGGAGCTGATATTACACAGACAGATCCGAGAAAAAGAAATATCGGAATGGTGTTTCAGCAGTACAGTCTGTTCCCCAATATGGATGTGGCCAGGAATGTGGCTTTTGGACTGCATATTCAGAAAAAGGGCAGGGAAGAGATTGAAAGAAAAGTGACAGAGGTGCTTGAGATGGTGGGTCTGTCTGATAAAAAAAAGCAGTATCCCAGACAGCTTTCAGGAGGCCAGCAGCAGAGGGTAGCACTGGCCAGAGCAATTGTTATGGAGCCTAAGGTGCTTCTTTTGGATGAGCCGTTAAGTGCAATTGACGCACTTCTGAGAAAGAGCCTTCAGACGGAAATAAGGAGGATACAGAAGGAGCTTAACATAACAACCGTGTTTGTTACCCATGATCAGGAGGAGGCGATGGTAATGTCAGATACCATACACCTCTTTAATCAGGGAACAATCGAGCAGTCAGGAAAGCCAGAGGAAATTTACTCAAAGCCAGAAACCTATTTTGCGGCCCATTTTATAGGAAGGTACAATATCCTTGAAAGTGTAAAGTTCCAGGCGGTTGCGGGAATGGGCTCTGAGACAGAAAAAATTGCGATACGGCCAGAATCCCTGAGCCTATCAGAGGCGAATAAAAATGAAAGGCAGCCGGAAGGGACGGTTTCCATGAAAGGAAAAATCCTTTCGCAGATTGTCAGGGGAAATATTATCAGCTATCGCTTGGCTGTCTCAGGCTCTGCGCTGGAAACAATAGAGCTTAACGCAGACTGTCTGTTTGAAACGGCTGGAAGATATGTACCCGGAGATGAGGTCTGTGTGAACATTAAGACAGAGGATATTATTGCTTTGGGATAAAAGTCCGAAGTTCAATTGCCCCCTGGCAGGAATGTGTGCCTGGGCGGTTTTCAGGAAGGAGGAATTATGAAAAAGATGCAAAAGCTTCAAACTCCGTACCTGGCCCGCCGCCTGTTTCTCCTTTGCTGGCTGGTTTATTTTTCCTCCTATTTAGGGCGATTAAACTACTCTTCAGCCATGACGGTGATGTTGGATGAGGAATTTCTCACAAAAGCCCAGGCTGGATTTATCAGCATGATCTATTTTCTGGCTTATGGGATGGGACAGTGCCTGAATGGTTTTGCCGGGGACAAAGTGAATCCGGAACGCATGATTACCTGTGGGCTGGTGGTGTCTGCAGGGATGAATCTGATTATGACATTCTGCGGAAGCTTTCCTGTCATGGCGGCAGCCTGGCTTATCAACGGATATGCCCAATCTGCCATATGGCCCCCGATTATCAGGCTTTTTTCTGACATGCTGGAAACAAAGACAAAGCTTAAATACTGTGTCGACATTGTATCTACACAGGCAGCTGGAACCTTTGCCTCTTACTTTCTGTCGGCATTTGTCATTGCTCATGCGAAATGGCAGTTTGTGTTTCTCACAGCCGCCCTGATTCTTCTTGCTGTAGCGGCTATCTGGAGGATTGGCTTTCTGTCAGTGTGCCGCAGAAATGGACAGGAGAGTCCTGGGGAGGAATACGAGGAATATGGGAAGGAGGTTTATACGGCACATACAGGAGGCGATGGACGTACCTCAAAAAGAGAAAGGGTCGGACAAAAAGGACAGACTACGGCAGAAAAACAGAAAGGTTTTTTCCGCCTCCTCTCCGTTTCCGGAAGCCTTTTTCTCATCTTTCCTATTCTGGTACATGGGATTCTGAAAGATGGGGTGGTATCCTGGGTTCCTACTTTTATATCAGAAACTTTTGCATCAGGGGCACATGTGGCGATCCTCCTCACTTCTATTATTCCTCTTATTAATCTTTCCGGGGCATATCTGGGCCGCTTTGTATTCCGGAAGATAAACAATGATGAGATTCGCGCCTCGGTTGTTTTTTTCGCCGCTGCCGCGGCAAGCCTGCTCGCCCTCTTCCAGTTTGGAAGAAAAAGTATGCTTCTGACTGTGCTCCTTCTCTCTGCTGTAACAGCGTCCATGATGGCTGTCAATACGCTTCTCATCAATCTCTATCCCCTGCGCTTTGAACGGGAGGGAAGAGTGGCGGCAATGTCCGGCTTTCTAAATGCTTCGGCTTATGTGGGAACTGCTGTTTCCACATACTGTATTGGAATTCTGGTTCAGGAGAGCGGATGGGATGTGACTATATTAAGCTGGTTTTTGGTGACATTTGCCGCTCTGATATTTTGCCTGATTGCCTGCAGAAGGCTTTCCCCATTTAGCAGAAGGAAAGAATAGGACAGCCGTTGCTGCCTTGACACGGCTGTCCGGCCTGGCCGGACAGGGCAGAGGGAAAGCTCCGGTTCAAAGGCGGGAGCGTCTCGTTTTTTCAAAAAAACAAATCTGCATATCTTAAATATCTCTTTGTATACATGTATAGAAATTCTGCTCTATGAGATTCTACAGGGATTTTCCATTGAATCTGTAAAAAAGATATAAAATATCCAAAAACAGTTAAAGAACAGCTGCCTTAATACCGCAGACATATCCGGGTAAAGGCGCTTATTTTTTCACAGGTTCTCACCTGCCGCTCCCCGGAATATACTGTACAAGCATCGGGAAGGGAGGGGATAGAGTGGGAATCGAGACAGCAGCAGCCGTCGGGATTATCGTGGTTCTGACGGCAGTCCAGTTTAAAAGCAGGGGCGCAGAATTCGGCATCTATATTGTAATGGCAGGAGGACTTGTGATCTTCTTTTACAGCACAGGAAAGCTCAGGGCAATATTGGAGGCAGTCAGACAGCTTCAGGGCTATATTCAAATAAACAGCGTCTATATGACAGCCCTCCTCAAAATGATCGGGATTACCTATATTGCAGAGCTGGCGTCGGGAATCTGCCGCGATGCGGGCTATTCCTCCATGGGCACTCAGATAGAGATGTTTGGAAAGCTGTCCATTCTGGCAGTCAGCAGCCCCGTGATACTGGCTCTGTTTGAGACGCTGGAGCATTTTCTGGAATGAGGGGGGGGGGTGAGAGCGGTGAGAGTCAGGTCCTTTCCGAACAGAACAAGACCAGTCCTTTTTCTTGTTATTGCTGTCAGCTCCCTCATTCTGACTTTTGTCTGTGGTTTTTCTGCCGTATACGGAGCACAGGTTCCCCCGGCTCCGGAGGAGGTACAGGAACCAGAGGGGAGTCAGAGTGGGCCAGGGATATCTGTGCAGGAGGAGGTATTGGACGGGCTGTCGGGGCTGGATTTTTCGGAGGTGGAGAAGTTTCTGGCTCAGAGTCAGTGGGGGGATTCCGGTTTTTCTTTTGAGGAGCTTCTGATAACGCTTCTGAAGGGAGATTTCACGGGGGCGTTCTCCCAGGCACTTTCAGGACTTAAGGCAGCGCTTTTTTCGGAGCTGTCCTCTGGGACAAGGCTGATGATCCAGGTGCTTCTGATCAGCATGGCGGGGGCGGTGTTCTCCTGCTTTTCTGGAATTTTTTCTGGAGGGCAGATTTCGGAGACGGCTTTTTATGTCACCTTTCTTCTTCTGTTTTCCCTGCTGGCAGCCAGCTTTTATGGGAGTCTTTCGATTGCAGGGGAGGCTGTTTCGGGAGTCCTGGGCTTCATGAAGGCCCTGGCCCCCGCCTACTTTATGGCAGTGTCCTTTACCGGAGGAGGACTGAGCGCGGCAGCCGGCTGTGAGTGGATGCTGCTTTCCATCACAGCAGTGGAGTGGCTTCTCTCTGCCTTCCTTCTGCCTCTTTCCAGGGTTTACATACTCCTTGTCCTGGCAGGTCATCTGACGAAGGAGGAGCTGTTTTCCAGAATGACAGTTCTTATAAAAAATGTCATTGAATGGAGCCTTAAGACAGTCACAGGGATGGTTCTGGGCTTCCATCTGCTGCAGGGGATGGTACTGCCCTATGCCGATTCCATTAAGAATGTCTCTCTCCAGAGGCTGATCGCCGTGATACCGGGTATCGGACAGGGGGCGTCGGCCATATCCCAGATGGTGCTGGGCTCGGGCATTCTCATCAAAAACACAGTGGGCGCAGCAGCCTCGGCAGTTCTCATCCTGCTTACGGCAGTTCCTCTTCTGAAGCTTCTGATTCTTATGGCTCTTTACCATGGGTTGGCGGCAGTGACAGAGCCGGTCTGTGATAAAAGAATCACAGCATGCATCTCCGATATGGGAAAGGCTCATCAGATTCTGATCAGGCTGGTACTTACATCTGTCTTTCTTTTTATCATATCCATTGGGGTGATCTGTATGACATCTAACACGGCCTACTTTGCCGGGTGACTGCGAGGGAAGGCCGGAGGACTCAGAAGGGAGGAGTGGAGATGGAAGCTCTCTGCGCATGGATGAAAAATCTTGTGTTTTACCTGATTTTCATGACTTTCGTGACAAATCTGCTTCCGGGGAAGGCCTATGACAGATATTTCAGACTGTTTACAGGTATGGTTTTAATCTTATTAGTACTCAGCCCTCTGACCGGGAGTCTGAATCTGGATGACCGGCTGGCCTGCTATTTTGAATCCATTTCCTTTCAGAGCGAGGCCGGGGAATACAGGGGAGAGATAGAGGAGATGGACAGAAAGCGTCTGGAACGGCTGATTGGACAGTATGAGGAGGCAGCGTCAGAGGATCTGGAAAAGCGCCTCTCAGCCGCCGGGTGCCGGGGCGTGAGGGCTCAGGTAAAGATCAGCCGTGACAGGGAAAGCAGCGATTTCGGAACGGTAGAGGCGGTGGAGGTATGGGTGGAAGGAATGGAGGCAGAGGCAGGAAATGACTCCGCAGACATTGAGCAGAAAGCAGGCAGCAAGGAGGAAAACGTAGGGGAACAGCAAGGCAGCGGGGACAGCGCCGTTTCTGTAACCGGCATGAAAGAAGAGCTCTTCCGTGTCACTCTGGGAGAGTGGGAAGAAAGCGCCGGGACAGAGGAGGGGCATGACAGAGACCGGCAGGAGAACCGGGCCAGCGGCCGGGGAGAGGAAAGCGAGGGAGAAGCTGCCAGCCAGGTATCGGCCCCGGGCGTTGCAGGGAGCAGGGAGGCTGTAAAAATCAGAAAGGAGATTGCAGAGTTCTATGGACTGGAGGAAAATCGTATCAAAGTTCAGATGGGGGAAGGGCGGAGCGGATCGTGACAGGCTGGGACCCGAAAAGTGGGCCGTACTCCTGGTCTGCGGAATTCTCCTGCTGCTGCTCGCAATCCCTGTGGGAGGAAGGCAGAATGCGGCCCAGACTGCAGGAAAGGCGGCAGCGGGAAGAGGAGCCATGACAGGGGCAGAAGGCAGCGGGAGAGAAAACGGGATGTTCTCAGAAACAGGAACGTCAGAAGGAGAGGACGTTGTAGAGGGGCTGTTTTCAGGAAGAGGAAGCTCCGGGAAAAATGATTCCGGTTCCCTGACTGCCCGGACAGGGGATGCATCGATAGACAGCCAGATCGCCTATGAAAAGCAGATGGAGGAACGGGTTAAAGAGATTCTGAAAAAGACAGAAGGGGTGGGAGACGTGGACGTGATGATTGTGCTGAAATCCTCAGAGGAAAAGGTTCTTCATGTAGACCAGACGAAGAGCCGCACATCCACAGAGGAGGAAGACAGCGCAGGCGGCAGGAGAAAAGCCATGAGCGAGGAAGTATCGGGGACGGCCGTCTTTTCAGAAAGCGGTTCAGAAAAAGCCCCTGTGATCGAGAAAGAGCTCCGGCCGGAAATAGAAGGAATTGTGGTGAGTGCACAGGGAGGAGGAAATGCAGCGATCAGAGCGGAAATTTCAGAAGCCATGGAAGCATTATTGAAAATACCGGCACATAAAATAAAAGTATTAAAGAGGGTGGATTAAAGGAGCGAAGATTATGAAAATGAAACGAATTTTTAGGCGAAATCAGATCATTATCACCACGCTGGCCATCATGATAGCTGCTGCCGGATACCTGAATTATTCGGGGCAGGAGGAGATGGGAAGTCCGGTCTATGAGGCGGGAGTGATGGAAATCTCAGATGAGGACATTCTGGCGGAAAACAAGGCAGCCCAGAACGGACAGCAGGTCAGCGCAGATGCGGACGGCGGTGAGGGGAAGGAGTATCAGGAAATTGCCAGCCTTGACAATGAGCCGGGGGATGAGGCTCTGACGGATGCCGAAGCAGCAGGTGCCCAGGCTGGTTCTCAGGATACCCAGGCAGCCGGGGCAGGCTCAGCGGATGGGGGAGAGACGGGGATGGAAGCCGGCTCCTCTGATGCCGGTTCGGATTCTGGCATCGATAATCCGGGAGAGGCTGTTCTGACAGGGGGAACAAGTGTTACCGACTACATAGCGAATGTGCAGCTGAACAGAGAGCAGATCCGGGCAAAGAACAAGGAGACTCTGATGGAGATTATCAATAATGAAAATGTCGACAGCCTTGCCAAGGAAACGGCTGTGCAGGATATGATCGATATGACTGCGATTGCCGAAAAGGAAAATGCGGCGGAGACATTGCTCATGGCAAAGGGGTTTGCCGACCCGGTAGTCAGCATTACAGAAGGAAAGGTAGATGTGGTTATTAATGCAGCAACCCTGACGGATCCGGAGAGGGCGCAGATCGAGGATATTGTAAAGAGGAAGACAGAGGTGACGGCCGACAATATTGTAATCACCCTCATGCAGCTCCAGGAATAAGAAATGCGCGAGGAGACTGGGGGGAGAGACAGAGCTTCCGGGTATTCGGAAGGCTTTTGTGAAGAGGTTGCTCCTTGCAAACGTCTGCCTATCTGTTATAATGAAGCTATGGCGGCTGCTGCCAGAGAGACAGAAGCGCTGGAATATGGTTCAGAGGGGGGCTGCCTCCCTTTTCCGGCTTAGCTTTTGCTTATGTGGAAACTATCAGAAACGCTCTCACAGAAGGGAGGGCGGCAGCGCCATTATGATAGGACAGGAGGTAGCGAGAATGCAGAGGGAAACAGAGAACAGGGACACACAGGAGCTGCGCCAGGGAGAAAAGCTGGGGGAAGTGAAGATTGCAGATGAGGTAGTTGCCATGATTGCAGGTCTGGCTGCCACAGAGGTAGAAGGCGTGGATTCCATGGCCGGAAATATCACCAATGAGCTGGTGGGCAAGCTTGGCATGAAAAATCTGAACAAGGGTGTGAAGGTGAATGTGGACGCAGGGCATGTGTCGGTGGAGCTTTCCCTGAACATGAAGTATGGCTGCAGCATTCCTGCTGTCAGTGAGGAGGTTCAGGAGAGAGTCAGGACAGCTGTTGAAACTATGACAGGACTGACGGTACTGGAGGTAAATATCAAAATTGCCGGCGTCAATATGAGTGGGCTGAAATAGAGACAGCAGAAAAATGTGGTAAGAAAATGTTAAGAATTCGACACCAAACACATTCTTTCTTGACTCAAACGGAAATCTGTGTTAAGATTTTTCACGTTAAAAGGGAGTAGTTGCCAACATGCAGTCAACATACGCCGGGCGAGGAACCCGTGGTTGCATGTCTTTTGTATGAAAGATGTGATACAGAAGAACAAGACTTTTAGCATATGCTATATGCTGAAAGTCTTTTTTTGTGCCATGGAAGATCGCCGACGCACTGCCCGAACTGCTTTATAAGTGCCTGAAACCTGGCGGATACCGATACCGCTGCTGAAGGACGTCAGAGAAGGGTGATGCTGCAGTGAGGGAAAGCCAGGTCCGTTCAGAGCAGGCATAAAAAGTGAAGGCGGGAAAGCCGGGCTTTTTCTGTTCTGCGGGGCATAAAATGCTGAGGACAGGCGAAACTTAAAAGAGGCGAAAGCTCCCAAAACAAAAAACAAGGGAAGAGAAAAGAAATTAGGAGGGAAAGAAATGGACTTTTTACTGGAAGGCATCATGGCTATCACGCCACAGCAGCTGGTCATGTATGTTGTAGGAGTTCTGCTTATCTGGCTCGCAATCAAGAAGGGGTATGAGCCGGCTCTGCTTCTGCCTATGGGTTTTGGAGCAATCTTAGTAAACCTGCCTTTATCAGGCGTAATCAACCAGGTCATGGAAGGCGTGGGAGAAACACCAGGTATAATTCAGTGGCTCTTTGAAACTACAATCGAGGCTTCTGAGGCGCTTCCAATCCTCTTATTCATCGGTATTGGCGCCATGATTGACTTTGGGCCTCTGCTTTCACAGCCGATCATGTTCCTGTTCGGTGCAGCAGCACAGTTCGGTATTTTCTTTGCTATTATTGTGGCAACTCTGCTGGGATTCGACCTGAAGGATGCAGCATCTATCGGTATCATCGGTGCAGCCGACGGTCCTACATCCATTCTTGTATCTCAGGTGCTTCACTCTGATTATGTGGGAGCAATTGCGGTAGCAGCTTATTCCTATATGGCTCTGGTTCCGATCATCCAGCCATTTGCCATCCGTCTTGTGACTACCAAGAAGGAGCGCCGCATCCATATGACATACAGCCCGAAGGCAGTTTCCAAGACAACTAAAATTGCTTTCCCGATTATTGTTACAATTATTGTAGGTCTGATTTCCCCGGCATCGGTTGCCCTGGTAGGCTTCCTGATGTTCGGAAACCTGATCCGCGAGTGCGGTGTGCTTCAGTCTATGTCTGACACAGCTCAGAACGAGCTGGCAAACCTGATTACACTGCTGTTAGGAATTACCATTTCCTTCAGCATGAGAGCTGACGCTTTCGTCCGCATCGACACAGTTCTGATTATGTGCATTGGTCTTGTGGCATTTATCTTCGATACAATCGGCGGCGTTGTGTTTGCAAAGATTATCAACCTGTTCCTCAAAGTGAAGGTTAACCCGATGATCGGAGGCGCCGGAATTTCCGCGTTCCCAATGTCTTCCCGCGTGGTTCAGAAGATGGCTCAGGAGGAAGAGAAGGGCAACATCATTCTGATGCATGCTGTAGGTGCTAACGTATCCGGTCAGATCGCATCCGTAATCGCAGGCGGTCTTGTTATCAAGCTGGTGACACAGTTCCTGTAGGAGGGAAAAATTATGATGGACAATCTTATAATCGCCCTGGAAATTATGGCGCAGGGAATGGGCGGCATTTTCGTAGTCGTTATCCTGATTACCCTGGTTGTAATGCTGATGGGAAAGATGAATAAAAAATAACTGAAACGGTGACAGCAGTTATCGGCCCAGAGCTTTTTGACTGAGGACAAAAGGGGAGTTTCCATTCCGCTGAGGCGGGATGGAAACTCCCCTTTTTCTCTCTGTGCTGCCGCCCGCAGGTTTTGCCATTTGTCCTGAAAAAGCTGCCGTAAAATAGAAAAGCCTGAAAACACAAGGTCTTCAGGTAGAGCTGCAGAAAACGTCTTTTCTCATCCGGACTGTAACTGTGGATTCTGGAATTTCACCAGATCAGCGTCAGGCCCTTTGCGCACTCCGGCGTTTCATGGCTGTTCAGGAGGAGGGCTTTTTCTGCCGAAGGCTTCCTCCTGAATCCTGAACAGGCTCTCTCTGCCTCAGAGACAGGGCCTTCTTTTACAGAGGTCCCTGCTCCTGTTCAGAGTCAAAGTCTTTTCCGGCATCCTCAGTTTTTTTCCCGGAGGATGCTTTTTTCTTCCTGTGGCCGGAACGGCCGGCGGAAGAACGGCTCTGCCCGTGCTCGGCGGCCAGGCGCTTTCGCTCATTGAGAAGCTGGAAGAACTCTTCTTCCGTATAATTTTCCTCCCGGAGCCTCTGCATACGGCGCTCGCGGCGGCGTCTTAAGTCCTCGGCCTCTTTTTTTCTCGCGGATACAGTATAAACCCCGATCAGAGCGGCTGCCAGAACGAGAAGGCAGACGGCCGCAGCGGGAAGGGCCAGGCGCGGGAGAGAGAAGCCTGTGCCTGATTCCCGGGGATCAGCGGCAGAACCTCCGGAATCAGGGGAAGAGACATCGTCTCCGCCGGTTCCCGTGCTTTCACTGGAAGCCGGCAGTGCACTCTCCTTCAGAAGCAGGAAGGCCTGCCCGATTTTTCTGTCGTTGTAGGTGTACTGGAGGAGGGCTACAGCACGGTCAGGACGGCTGTCAGGAAGTTCTGTCACAAGCTCCAGGGAGGCATCCTGGAAGGAGGCATCCTTCGGAAGAGTGATTACGGTCCCTGCCTCAATCTCCAAATCTGACGGACTGTAATCAGTTCCGTTTACAGACACAGGCTCTTCTCCTGTGACGTATCTGGTCTCGCTGTCCGGTATGGAAAGATTCTGGAACCGCTCAAATCCGAACTGAAGCAGATTTTTTCCGTCCAGGAAATAGTTGGGGGAGGGCTGGCCCTTCAGAATGACAGAGATCAGGCATCTGCCGTCCTCTTCTGCACAGGTGACGAGAGTGTTTCCGGCCAGGGAGGTATAGCCTGTCTTTCCTGCCTTGGCAGCCGGATAGTAGAGCTCGCTGGTCTCATCCTCTGTGATGATCAGCCGGTGCTCATTGGTGCAGGTGACGCCGTTTGGGTTGTTGATGGTGGCCGGCAGCTTGTAGGACTTTGTGCTGGCAATTTCAAAAACCTGCTGGTTGTCAAAGGCTGCCTTTGCGATCAGAGCCATGTCATAGGCGGAAACGTGCTGGCTGTCATCGTTAAGGCCGGAAGGGTTTGCAAAGTGGGTGTCGTCCACGCAGCCCAGCTCACTGACCTTTTCATTCATCATTTCCACAAAGGCATCCCGGCTTCCCGCCACATGTTCAGCCAGAGCATTGGCTGCCTGGTTGCTGGACTGCAGAAGCAGCAGATAGAGACAGTCACGCACGGACAGGACATCGCCTTCCTCGATATTTTTCTTGTTTCCGCTTCCTGACTCCACATTGTACACAGCGTCGTGGGAGAAGGTGACCATATCGTCAAGGCTGCTGTTTTCCACCACTACCAGGGCAGTCAGAAGCTTGGTGATGCTGGCTGGCGGAGACTGGTTATGGATGCCCTGTCCAAACAGCACCGCCCCGGAATCGGCGTCGATCACAATTCCAATGTCAGCCATGATTCCTGTGTCGCTTGGCCATTCAGGCGCTGCCAGAGCCGTGAGAGAAGATGACAGCACAAGCTGCAGAGAGAGCAGCAGGGCCAGGCCTGACCTGAGGATCCGTTTTACGTTCATTTTCAAATTCCTCCGTAGTATAAGCTAAACTCCGAAACTAAACTTCAAATTAGTGAATTTCATGTAATCATATCATACAAAATGCACAGTGCCCATACGCCGCCTGCCGTCCGGGGACAGAGCTGTCCCAGAAGCAGGCATGTGTTTTTGGGGCAAAATTTCTATCTTATTAAGTATAGCGTGAAATTTTTCACCTGTAAACCGAAAGAAGAAAAGTTTTGAGAGGGGAAATTCAGGAGACAGATCAGGGGGAATACATTGTTTTGTGTAATGTTTCATGTAAGTATTGTAGAATTTCCCTCATTCAGTTATAATGATAAATTAGAGTAATAGTCGATTGTGAATGGCTGACCAAGACAGAAGAAATCAGGAGGATACATTTTATGACCAGAAGAGAACTGCGTGAGCACTGCTTTAAGCTGCTGTTCTGCGCTGATTTTTACCCGGAGGGGGAAACGAAGGAGCAGATAGAGCAGTATTTTACAGAGCCAAGGGAGGACGACTACACCTCGGACGGCGTTTATGAGCTGATTCACTGCCCGGAGCTGGACGTTTACGACAGCGGCTATGTGAAAGACAAGGTAGAGAAGGTGATGGAGAAGCTCGCAGAGCTGGACGCTGCAATCAATGAGACGGCCAAGGGCTGGACCACCAGACGTATGGGAAAGGTAGAGCTTACGATCCTGCGTCTGGCTCTCTTTGAGATCCGCTATGACGGGGAAGTGCCGGACAAGGTAGCTATCAACGAGGCCGTAGAGCTGGCAAAGAAGTTCGGAGGCGACGAGTCGCCGGCCTTTGTAAACGGGATTCTGGCAAAGCTGGTATAGGCGGCTGGGTAGAAAGCTTTTGAAACGACGGAGGGAGCGCAGGTGGCAGGTGTCTATTCAGTTTCCCAGGTAAACGCCTACATTAAAAACATGTTTGCTCAGGACTTTGCCCTGAGCCGCATTTCCATTAAGGGAGAGGTGTCTAACTGTAAGTACCATACCTCAGGCCATATCTATTTTACACTGAAAGACGGGCTGGCGGCGATCCAGGCCGTCATGTTTGCGAGCCGCAGAGGCGGCCTGGATTTTGAGCTGAGAGACGGACAGCAGGTGGTGGTAAAAGGAAGCGTGGAAGTCTATGAGAGAGACGGGCGCTACCAGCTCTATGCGGCACAGATTACCTTAGACGGGGCAGGAGATCTGTTCCGGCGGTTTGAAAAGCTCAGGAATGAGCTGGAAGAGATGGGAATGTTTGCCCCCGAGTACAAGCGGCCGATCCCGAAGTACGCCAGGACGGTGGGGGTGGTGACAGCCAGCACCGGGGCGGCAATCCGGGATATTATCAATATCTCTGCAAGGAGAAATCCCTATGTGCAGCTTGTGCTTTACCCGGCCAGGGTGCAGGGAGAGGGAGCAGCCGAGAGCATTGCAAGAGGGATTGAGGTGCTTGATCAGATGGGGCTTGACGTGATTATCGCAGGGCGGGGAGGCGGCTCTATTGAGGACCTGTGGGCCTTCAACGAGGAGATTGTAGCGAGGGCTATCTTTCACTGCAGCACGCCGGTGATCTCTGCTGTGGGACACGAGACAGACGTGACCATAGCCGACTATGTGGCTGATTTGAGAGCGCCCACCCCTTCGGCAGCGGCTGAGCTGGCAGTGTTTGACTTTGGCCAGTTTGAGGCACAGCTTCGGGGAGCTGAAGAGCTTCTTGCCAGGGGGCTCAGAAGAAAGACAGACCGGATGCGCTACGAGACGGAGCAGTACCGTCTGAGGCTCCGCCTCCATGATCCCCAGCGTCAGATCAATGAAAAACGGCAGCGTCTTGTGTCGGCGGAGGATGAACTGAAGCGCCTGATGGAACGGCAGCTGTCAGACTGCAGGCACAGGCTGGCTCTCATGAGCGGAAGACTCCACGGGCAGTCACCTCTGGAAAAACTGAGCCGGGGATTTGGCTTTATTACAGATGAGGCAGGGCACAGGGTTGACCGTGCCGCCGCTGTAAGGCCCGGTGACCGCCTGAGTATCCGTCTGGCGGACGGGCAGATCGAGGCCAGAGCGGAGCAGACAGAGCTATATGACAGACTGGAAGGCCAGGAGGAGAGTTGATGGAAGACAGAACAGAAAAAATGCAGGATGGCGAATACGACTGGATTTTTGATAAGCCGCAGGAGAACAGCAGCATGCAGGGCGGCGTGGAAGCAGAAGACCCGCCTGCCCCGGAGAAGAAAAAGACAGCAGGCAGGAAGAGGACGAAAAAGGCTGGCGGAGACAGGCAGGAAGATTCCGGGGAGCCGGAGAAGCGTGAGGGCGCCGGCGGATCTCCCGGGGATCCCCGCTCCATTGAGGAGCTGTTTGAGGAGCTGGATCTCCTGATCAGGAAACTGGAGGACGGCAGCAGTTCTCTGGAGGATTCCTTCCGGTACTATGAGGAGGGAATGAAGCTTGTGAAGACCTGCGCAGGAAAAATTGACCGGGTGGAAAAACAGATTGTGGCGGTCAATGATACGGGAGGAGAATATGGAGCTTAAGGAACAGCTTTTACAGTATACAAGGGAGACAGAGGAGATTGTTTTCTCCTACCTTCCTGAGGAAACAGGGCATCAGAAAACGATCTTTGAGGCCATGAACTACAGCATGAAGGCAGGCGGAAAACGGCTGCGCCCTCTGCTGATGAGAGAGGTCTACCGGCTTTTCGGAGGGCAGGGAAAAGAGGTAGAGCCCTTTATGGCGGCCATTGAGATGATTCACACCTCATCCCTGATCCACGACGATCTGCCCTGCATGGACAATGATGAGTACCGCAGAGGCAAGAAAACTACCTGGGTGGCATACGGCTACGACATGGCGGTGCTTGCCGGTGATGCCCTTCTGATCTATGCAGTGGAAACAGCCAGCAGAGCCTTCCTTTCGGGAGTGGATCATGTTATGGCGGAGAGAATCGGACGCTGTATTCACATTTTGTCTGAAAAGACAGGGATCTACGGAATGATTGGCGGCCAGACTGTGGATGTGGAGCTGACCAACAAGCCGGTACCCAGGGAGAAGCTGGATTTTATTTACAGGCTGAAGACAGGAGCGCTTCTCGAAGCCTCCATGATGATCGGCGCAGTGCTTGCCGGTGCATCTGATGAGGAGATTGACACAGTGGAGAAGATTGCAGCCAATGTAGGCATGGCCTTCCAGATTCAGGACGACATTCTGGATGTGACCGGCAATGAGGCAGTGATCGGAAAGCCGGTGGGAAGCGACGAAAAGAACAATAAGACAACCTATGTGACCCTCGAGGGGCTTGCGAATGCCAGGACTCAGTCAGAGAGGCTGTCCGATGAGGCTGTTCGCCTGCTTCATTCCCTTCCGGGGAAAAACGAATTCCTGGAAGGCCTGATCCGCCTTCTGATTTACAGAGAAAAATAACAGGAAAGAGGGTGCAGCTGTGATTTTGGAGAGAATTAACGGGCCTGATGACATTAAAACGCTTAATGAAACAGAGCTTAAGGATCTGGCAGAGGAGATACGCCGGTTCCTGATCGAAAAAATCAGCCATACAGGCGGCCACCTGGCCTCGAATCTCGGCGTGGTGGAGCTGACCATGGCCCTTTTTCTGGCCTTTGATCTGCCCAGGGACAAGGTGATCTGGGATGTAGGGCATCAGTCCTACACCCACAAGATTCTGAGCGGCAGAAAGGACAACTTTGACGGCCTGCGCCAGTATGGCGGCCTGAGCGGTTTTCCGAAGCGCAAGGAGAGCCCCTTTGACGCCTTTGACACGGGACACAGCTCGACCTCCATCTCGGCGGGCCTTGGGATGGCTCTGGGAAGAGATGTGAGAGGGGAGAACTATTCCGTTATCTCCGTGATTGGGGACGGAGCCCTGACCGGCGGCATGGCCTACGAGGCTCTGAATAATGCGGCCCAGATCAAAAAGAACTTTATCATTGTGCTGAATGACAATAACATGTCTATCTCGAAAAATGTGGGTGGAATCTCCCGGTATCTGAGCAATCTCAGGGCTGATGAGGGCTATAATGAGCTGAAAAAATCAGTGGTGGCGGCCCTTAGAAGCATTCCGATGGTGGGAAACGGGATGGTTCAGACTCTTACAAGGACAAAGAACGGAATCAAGCAGCTCTTCATTCCCGGCATGTGGTTTGAAAATATGGGAGTTACCTATATCGGCCCGGTGGACGGCCATGATGTGAGACAGCTTGTCAAGATCTTTCGGGAGGCCAAAAAGATGGACCGCGCCGTCCTGATCCATGTGCTGACGAAGAAGGGGAAGGGCTACCAGCCGGCGGAGAAAAACCCTTCTGCCTTTCACGGCGTGGAGCCCTTTAATCCGGAGACGGGCAAGCCGCTGGCCACCAAGATCTATCCCACCTATACCGATGTATTTTCAAAGACTATCTGCCAGATAGCGGCGGAGGACAGCCGGGTAGCCGCTGTGACGGCGGCCATGCCGGGAGGCACGGGACTATCCAGGTTTGAAAAGCTCTATCCGGAACGCTTTTTTGATGTGGGAATTGCCGAGGAGCACGCCGTCACCTCAGCCGCAGGAATGGCGGCAGCGGGACTTAAGCCGGTTGTGGCAGTCTATTCCTCCTTTCTGCAGAGAGCCTATGATCAGATTCTCCACGATGTCTGTATTCAGAATCTTCCGGTACTGTTCTGCGTGGATCGGGCAGGCCTGGTGGGAAGCGACGGGGAAACCCATCAGGGGATTTTTGACCTGTCCTTCCTCTCCTCCATTCCCAATATGAGCGTGATGGCGCCTAAAAATCTGTGGGAGCTCAGGGAAATGCTCCGGTTTGGGGTGGAGTATGAGGGACCTCTGGCCATCCGGTATCCCAGGGGACAGGCCTACCGGGGGCTCAAGGAATTTCTGGCTCCTGTGGAGTATGGAAAGAGCGAGCTGCTCTATGAGGAATCAGAGTTTGCCCTCCTGGCAGTGGGGAGCATGGTGAGTACGGCAGAGCATGTGAGGCTCAAGCTGAAAAAAATGGGTGTCTCCTGTTCTCTGGTTAACGGCCGGTTTGTAAAGCCTGTGGATACAGATATTGTGGACTATCTGGCAGAAAACCACAGGGTAATTGTCACCCTGGAGGAGAATGTGCTGAGAGGCGGCTACGGCGAGCAGATTACAGATTATGTGCAGAAGCGGTATAAAGAGATAGAGGTATTAAACATTGCCCTGCCGGATGCCTATGTGGAGCATGGAAATGTTTCCCTCCTGCGCAGCGATCTGGGAATTGACAGTGATTCCGTTCTGAAAAAAATAACGGAACGCTTTCTGAAAGACAGGGCCTGAGGAGACGGCCCGGGAAGCGGAATCCTGCACGGCTCAGGAGACGGGAAGTCCCGGGATACAGAAGTGATTAGATGGAGGTAAGAGATGAAGGAACGTCTGGACGTCCTGCTGGTAAAAAACGGGCTGGCAGAGTCGAGGGAGAAGGCGAAGGCCATTATTATGTCCGGTATCGTCTATGTGGACGGGCAGAAGGAGGACAAGGCCGGAACCACCTTTGAGGAAACGGCGAAGCTGGAGGTGAGGGGAGCGACCCTTCGGTATGTGAGCCGGGGAGGGCTTAAATTGGAGAAGGCCATGACACAGTTCGGCGTGGAGCTGTCCGGCAAGGTCTGCATGGATGTGGGCGCTTCCACAGGAGGCTTTACGGACTGCATGCTCCAGAACGGAGCAGTGAAGGTTTACGCGGTGGACGTGGGACATGGACAGCTGGCCTGGAAGCTGAGAAATGACCCGCGGGTCGTGTGCATGGAAAAGACGAATATCCGCTACGTGACGCCGGAGGACCTTGAGGAGCCGGTGGAGTTTGCCTCCATCGATGTCTCCTTTATCTCCCTGACAAAGGTTCTGGGGCCAGTCAAGGAGCTTCTGACAGAAAATGGGCAGATTGTATGCCTGATTAAGCCTCAGTTCGAGGCAGGCCGTGAGAAGGTGGGAAAGAAGGGCGTGGTCAGAGAAAAGAGCACCCACCTGGAAGTGATTGAGATGGTGATTTCCTTTGCTGTGAGCATCGGCTTTGAGGTGATGAACCTGGAGTATTCGCCGATCAAGGGACCGGAGGGAAATATCGAGTATCTGCTCTACCTTCAGAATCACAGGGCCGGAGAGCATTTTGAAAATGTGCCGGTGAATCCGTCCGCTGTTGTGGAGGCAGCCCACGGGGAGCTGGACAGATAGGCGGCAGACAGACACAGCAGAGCAGATAGCGGCAAATCGGAGCTGATGAGATGAAGTATTTCTATATGATTGTAAACCATTCTAAGAAAAAGGCAGAGTATGGGGCGGAGCTGATCAGCAGATACCTGAGAGAGAGGGGCTGCGAGTGCGTGGTGTGGGATGCCAGCGATACGGAGAAAAGAACCTCCTGCCGCCATGCGTTCCGCTACACGGACAGCAGTACGGTTCCGGCGAGGACCCAGTGCGTCATCTGCCTGGGGGGAGACGGGACGCTGATCCAGGCAGCCAGGGATCTGGCGGGCAGCAATATTCCCCTTCTCGGCGTCAATATGGGGACACTGGGCTACCTGGCTCAGATTGGGCGTGAGAAGGATATTTTTCCGGCTTTAGACGAGCTGATCGCGGATCACTACAGCCTGGAGAAGAGGATTATGCTGAAAGGGACGGTCAGTTCCGGGGGCAGTACGGCGGCAAAAGACATTGCCCTCAATGACATTGTCCTCTCCAGGTTTGGACTCGGTATGCTTCGGTTTAATCTCTACATCGACGGAGAATTTCTGACAGACTACTCGGCCGACGGGATCATAGCGGCTACGCCGACGGGATCCACGGCCTATAACCTCTCGGCTGGCGGCCCCATAGCCGTTCCTGACTCGGAAATGATCCTGCTCACTCCTATCTGCCCTCACACACTGAATTCCAGAAGTGTGGTTCTGGCTCCGGACCGGGTGATCGAGCTGGAAATTACCGGAAGGGAGGAGCCGGGGAAATTCCTGAGCTTTGACGGAGACACGCAGGTGCGCTTAAAGACGGGGGATCGGGTCAGAATTGAAAAATCGGAGACGGTCACAATGCTTATCAGGCTGAAAAAAGTGTCCTTTCTGGAAAACCTGAGGGACCGGATGAGGCAGATATAACAATACACGGACAGAAAAACAGACACAGGAAAGAGGGGAAGATTCATGAAGCTGGAACGTCACAGCAAAATTGTAGAGCTGATTGGAAAACACGACATTGAGACACAGGAGGAGCTGGCTGAGTACCTGAATAAGGAGGGCTATAATGTCACCCAGGCTACCGTATCGAGAGATATCAGGGAGCTGAAGCTCTCAAAGATTCAGGGGGAGAACGGGCGCCAGAAGTATGCTGTCTTTCATCCCCAGCAGAGCACCTTTAACGACAAGTACATCAGAATCCTTCATGACGGCTTCCTCTCCATGGATATGGCCCAGAACATTCTGGTGATTAAGACCGTGTCAGGGATGGCCATGGCAGTGGCGGCGGCTCTGGATGCCATCCACTTCAGCGAGATTGTAGGATGTATTGCGGGGGACGATACGATTATGTGCGCAGTCAGAAGCGCAGATGACACCATCCTTCTGATGGACAAGCTGAAAAAAATGATTAACGGATAGGCATCCCGGGAAGTGAGCAGGATGCAGGAAAGAGGTGGTACCATGCTGTTTCATCTGAGTGTCAGAAATCTGGCTCTGATTGACTCTGCTGAGGTGGAGTTTGAGGAGGGGCTCAACATCCTGACAGGAGAGACAGGAGCAGGAAAATCGGTCATCATCGGCTCCGTCAATGTGGCCCTGGGCGGTAAGGCATCAAAAGAGCTGATCCGCCAGGGCTGCGATTACGCCTATGTGGAGCTGGTTTTCTCTGTAACGGATGAAAAGAAAAGGGAGGAGCTGAGAAAAAAGGAGATCTTCCCGGACGCAGACGGAAATTTAATCATATCTAAAAAGATCATGCCGGCCAGAAGCATCAGCCGGATCAACGATGAAACGGTGACGGCATCAAGGCTTCGTGAGATAACGGGAATCCTCATAGACATCCACGGGCAGCATGAGCACCAGTCGCTGTTATACCATTCTAAACATCTCGAAATTCTCGATGAATACGGAAAATCCCGGATTGAGCCGTTAAAGGAACGGACAGCAGCGGCCTATCAGGAATATGTGGCCGTGAAAAAAAAGATGGAGTACTACCAGAGCGGGAAGGAACAGCTCCTCAGAGAGGCGGATTTTCTGCGCTTTGAGATCGAGGAGATTGAGAATGCCGGGCTGAGAGCAGGGGAGGAGGAAGAGCTGGAAAACCGGTACCGCCGCTTTTCTAACAGCCGGAGGATCGCAGAGAGCCTCTCTGAGGCTTACCGTGCGGTAGACGGGGAGCAGATAGCGAGAGCCCTGAAGGCGGTGGAAAAGGCCTCCGAGTTCGATGAAGGGCTGACAGGAATCAGAGATCAGCTCTACGACGTAGATTCCCTTATGAGTGATCTGAACCGTGAGATTTCCTCCTATATGGACAGCATGACGCTTGACGAAGAGGCATTCAGACAGACCGAAGAAAGACTGAACCTGATCAGAAGCCTGGAAAATAAGTACGGCGATACCATTGAGAAGGTACTTGAAAGCCTTCAGAAAAAGCAGGAAAAGCTGGAAGAGCTGGAAAATTTTGACCTTCGCAGAATGGAAACGGAAAAACGTCTGTCAGAGCTTGCCGGGGAGCTGGAAGCACTGTGCGGGGAACTTTCTGAAATCCGCCGCCAGACGGCCGGAGAGCTGACAGCGCGTATGCGGGAGGGGCTTTCCGACCTGAATTTTATGAATGTGGACTTTACCATGGAATTCCGGCGGCTGCCCCACTATACAGCGGGAGGATTTGATGAGGCGGAGTTTCTCATCTCAACGAATCCGGGAGAACCGGCCAGACCTCTCGGAATGGTGGCATCCGGAGGAGAACTGTCCAGAATTATGCCGGCTCTCAAAGCGGTACTGGCCGAGACGGATGATATACCGACTCTGATCTTTGATGAGATCGACACCGGAATCAGCGGCCGGACAGCCCAGATGGTGTCGGAGAAGCTGAGTCTGATTGCAGACAGCCATCAGGTTATCTGCATTACGCATCTGCCCCAGATTGCAGCCATGGCGGACAGCCACTATGAGATAAGAAAGACGGCAAGGGACGGCCGCACAGCTACGCAGATACAGCGCCTTTCAGAGGAGCAGAGCATCGATGAGCTGGCAAGACTCTTAGGGGGAGCTGAGATTACAGAGGCGGTAAGGCAAAACGCCCGCGAGATGCGGGCGCTTGCAGGTGTGAAAAAGAGGAGAAGGGCCGGGGGCAAAGCCGGGAGATGACGGCGTTTCAGTCATCATAGCCCATTCTTTCAAGGGCCCTTTCCACCAGATCCTCCTCCCGGTCCAGAGCCTCCTTCTGGCGTATAAGCTCAATCTGTTTAGAGATGAAGTCATCCCGGGTGATCTGGCCGGAACGGTAGCTTAATTCCAGATCATCCTCGGAACGCTCCAGTTCATTGCCCTGGGCCTCCAGGCTCTGTTTCTGGGAGAACAGCTCCTCGGCAGTTCCCTCCGGGAGAGAAGGATTGCTCTTGCGGTAGGCGAGATCCAGGCTGTCTTCCAGCAGTTCTTCCTGGACATCCAGATAGCCTTCCTGCGCTTTCAAATCAGCCTTCTGGCTGTTAAAATCCTCCTGGGAGATATTTCCAATGCGGAAGGAGGCCTCCAGATTTTCAATGTCAATTTCCACAGCATCCTTTTCAGCCTTGATCCGGCAGTAGCTCTCTTCATCCTTCGCCTGATCGCCTGTCACGATATCGTAGAGGGCAGTCTGGCTGTCTGCCTGTGAAGCGGCTGCATTCTGTCCCTCGGCAGGGATGTCAGAGGAAAGAGCCCTGTCAGTGGCTGAGGAGGCATCTGAGTTGTCCAGAGCGCTCTGGGAGGCCTCCTGAGACGGAACTGCAGAGGAGGTGATGGTAGTATCCGTAATCTCCTGGGTTTTATTCCCGGAAGGGGTGCCTGCACACCCGGTCAGAAGAAGGGCGGCAGCAAGACCTGTCAGAATTGTGTTTCGCATAAATGTTTTTCTCATAATATCCCATTCCTTTCCTGATAAAAAGTATCTTATAAAATACACCGATGCGTCTGTTTCGGTTGATAAGTCCATAGTACTAGTGTAAGATTAAAAGGAAATTAAAATACAAAAAATAATAAGATTCTGGTCAGATGATAAAAATGCTCCGGTACTGACGTGCACAGCGAAGGCAGAATGGGTGAAAGACAGGGCAAAATCATGGAGAGGAGGTTTCAAGATGAGAATTTTATTTGCAGAGGATGAGCCGGCTCTCAGAGAGGTGACGGTAAAACGGCTTAAGGCAGAAGGGTTTGGCGTAGACGGATGCAGGGACGGCAAGGAGGCTCTCGATTATCTGGACAGTACAGATTATGACGTGGTGATCCTGGATATTATGATGCCGGGAATCGACGGGCTGACCGTGCTTCGAACCCTCAGGAGCCGGGGAAATACGGTGCCTGTCATGCTTCTGACAGCCAGGGATGCTGTCGCTGACCGGGTGGGAGGACTGGATGCCGGGGCAGACGACTATCTGACAAAGCCCTTTGAATTTGCGGAGCTGACTGCCCGTATCCGCGCTCTTCTTCGAAGAAATTCTGATAATAAGACAGATACGGCCTCTGTGGCAGATCTGACAGTGGAATTTTCCACCAGGAGAGTGACGAGAGGCGGGGTGGAGATCAGCCTGTCTTCCCGGGAATTTGCACTTCTGGAATCCCTGATCCGCCATAAGGGTGCCATACTCTCCCGAACACAGCTGGAAAATCAGGTCTGGGATTACGGCTTTGAGGGAGGAAGCAACATTGTGGATGTCTATATCCGCTATCTCAGAAAAAAGATTGACGATCCCTTCGAGAAGAAGCTGATCCACACAGTACGGGGAGCCGGCTATACCCTGAAGGAGGACTGACATGGCATTGGGAAAAAGGGCCGAAAAAACCAGGAGAAAGCTGGCTGCAGCAGGCCGGCATCTGTCTATTAAGGCCAGAGTGACATTATGGTATACCTTCTTCATGGTTCTGCTTTTGGCGGTGGCAGCCATCTTTATGTTTTCCTCCTCGCGCAGGATGTCCGGAAGCCAGATGAAGCAGCAGCTCATGGACACAGTGACAGACAGCGTGCAGGAGGCCAGCTTCCGGTATGGAAAGCTGCAGACAGAGGAGATGGACTTTTACAAAAACGGAGTTTCTGTTTTTATCTATGATACAGAGGGCAGACTTCTGGCTCCCAATGTAAATCTGGGCCTTCAGGTGGACTCTCTTCTGGAAGACCAGACAGTCAAGACAGCCAGCAAAAGAGGAGAGCGCTGGATGCTCTATGATGTGTATTCAGAGAAGGGGGGAAATGGATTCTGGGTGCGGGGGATGATTTCCATGACAGAGTTTGGACAGGCTCTGGGAAATCTGCCTCTTTTGTTTTTTGGAATGCTGCCTGCCTTTGTGGCCGTTGCAGCCCTAGGAGGTTACAGGATCACGAAGGGGGCGTTTCTCCCTGTCCGTCAGATTGCAGAGACGGCAGAGGCTATCGGTTCCGGAAGCGATCTGAGTCAGAGAATTGAGACAGACGGTTCTGGCGACGAGCTGGATCGTCTGGGAGGTATCATGAACGGAATGCTGGCCAGACTGCAGTCCTCCTTTGAGGCGGAGCGCCAGTTCTCGTCTGATGTGTCCCATGAGCTCAGGACGCCGATCGCGGTGATTCGCTCCCAGTGCGAGTTCGCCCTGTCAGAACAGGCAGAGGAAGAAGACCGGGTGGAGGCCTTTCATGCAATTCTCATCCAGTCTGAGAGGATGAATTCTATTGTGTCCCAGCTTCTGCTCCTGAGCCGGGCGGAGAATGGAAAATTCATCCCCAAAAGAGAGCTGGTGGATTTCGGAACACTCTGCGGATTTATCTGTGAGGATCTGGAAGCAGCTGCCGGGGAAAAACAGGTTACCCTTACCTGGGAGACAGGGGAGGCTATGGTGGTGGGAGATGAGACGCTTCTGATCCGCATGGTTACCAATCTTGTGACCAATGCTGTCCGGTACAACAGAGTAGGAGGAGCGGTCCATGTAGTCACAGAGCGGAAGAATGGAAAGGTTTTTCTGACTGTGCGGGATACCGGTATCGGGATTAAGAAAGAGGATCTGGAAAAAATTTTCAATCGTTTCTACAGAGCCGATGCCTCAAGAAGCACGGAGGGGACAGGCCTGGGGCTCTCCATGGTTCGATGGATTGCCGGCATTCACGGGGGAAGTGTCAGAGCGGAAAGCGTGTATGGAGTGGGAAGTGCATTTACGGTAGAGCTTCCGGATGGCGGCAGGCAGACGGACAGGGAAGACAGAAAGGAGTAAAAAAGAGAAAAGAGAAAGATCCAGAAGGCTGCTGCAGGAAGCTTTGATATGCTCCCTGCAGCAGCCTTCTGGATTTCTGCAGGGAGTCCGTATCCCATGGACGCAGGCCTTTCGCCCGCCCCTACAGCATATCGGGGTTATCACGCATAAATTTGTACTCTGCCACAGAGCGATCAAAGCCCTTGATGTGGTAGAGCAGCCATTCGAGAACCTCGGTCTTTACCTTCTCCTCAAACTCAGCGGTAGGGCCATTGGAAGCTGCCAGCATGTCCTTTAAATCCTGGACAGACTTTTTCAGCTCTGCATGCTTGGCCTTGTGCTCCTCATAGCCAGGATAGCCGATGGAAAGCTGCAGCTTTTCCTCAGCGCCGAAGTGGAAGTCTGTGTAGTCGGACAGATAGCCGAGCATTTTCACCGCGCCTTCCTTGTCGCTTTTATTCTCACAGCTGATAAGCAGGTCATTGATTTTGGAAATCAGCTCCCTGTGCTGGGAATCAATCATCTCGTTTTTGGTAATCAGGTCATCTGTGAATTCTGCGTACATATAAGTTCCTCCTTATTCTTTCTTGCGGCGGCATATCTGTACAGTCATAAACCGCTGCCCGGTATCCTCTGCCGCAGTGCGAAAACCCTGAGAGGGATTTTCCTAGCTATCTGACAGTATACCATATCCTCCGGATATGCTATTCTCTCCGAGGGAAGCGCACTCGCGGCATGGGTGTTTTGGCTCCCTCTGGTCGCCAGCGGCTCGGCGCAGGTATAATGTCCGCTCTGCGGCCATTATACCATATCCTCCGGATATGCTATCTCTCCGAGGGAGGCGCACTCGCGGCATGGGTGTTTTGGCTCCCTCTGGTCGCCTGCCGCTCGGCGCAGGTATAATGTCCGCTCTGCGGCCATTATACCATGATTCCTGGAAGAAAAAAAGGCTGAAACAGAAAAAGAGCGGTCAGATGAGTCAGTTCCCATCTGGCCGCTCCTGTCGGTGCTCAGACATCTGCACCGGCCTATTTCTGCATAATATGGATGGCAAATCCGCCGAACTCGCCGTCCAGATAGACATTCTTGATCGTTCCGTCCTCATTGTAGGCAGCCGTATCCATCTGGAAGGAGAAGCCCTTCTCTTTTAACTCCTCCACAGCAGCCGTCAGATCCGGCGTGCGCATGGCAATGTGGCCGTTTGTGCCGAGGAAGGGAGATTTCATGCACTCGAAGTATGGGCCGCCGAATTCTGACTTCTGCCCATGGCGGGGCTCCAGGTTAAACATCAGGCTCAGAAGCTGTGCCAGCTTCTCTGCTTCCTCAGGATTTGGGGTGTTGATGCCGATATGCTCCAGTTCAAACTTATTCTTCATAATCACATACCTCTCTTCTTGAACATTCTGTTTTCAGAATTCCTGCATCTACATTGGGAATACAATCAGGGCTCCGGCTGTCAGGAACAGCAGACGGATAAAGTACTGAGGAATTGTAAATTTACAGAATTCCTTGCTGCTGTAATTGCCGACACCCATAACCATGGCCGGCATGCCGTCGATTGGAAGGAAGTGTCCGCACCAACCGGAGATAACGATGGCACATGCAGCGGCTGTCGGATCCAGTCCGAGGCTTGTGCAGGTGGCAATGGCCAGAGGAGCAAAAACGTAAACGGTACCGATGGTAGAGCCTGTCAGAGTTGCCAGAACACTGGTCAGGATACAGAATACAAAAATCATAACAAATGGATTTACGTTTGTTCCAAGCATATTGGCAACAGTGGAACCAACCAGATCGGTCAGCCCTGTGCTTCCAAGTGCGTCGGCAACACCGATAACGCCGGCTGACATCAGGATGATGGGGGCGCTGATTGAATCGCGGATCTCCTTGAAATCCATTACGCCAGTAACCAGGATAACGGCTACCGAGAGACCGGCAATAGCATAGCCGGCGTCACCGATCATACTCTGAAGAAGCATGCCGATTACGGCTATAACGAATACGATATAGGTAACATTCTCTTTCCACTTCGGAAGGGAGACAGCTGCGGCCTCCTGAACCTTGGCTGCGTCCTCAGAAGCTGCGGAAATCGGATGATCCGGCAGAAACTTGTACTGGATGAAGCAGTTTAACAGGAAACCAACGGAGAGGAAAAAGTTTACCACTGCAAACTTTGCCACGGAAACCTGTGCCATCACGCCTGCACTGTTTAAAACAGCGAGAACAATACCGTACTGCAGTGCAGTATTGAATGGAATTAACGGGTGGTTTGCTGCAAATCCGGCAGTCATAACGACCTTGGACGGAGGCAGTTTTTTGCTGTAAGGGAGTGTGGACAGAAGTCCGATAACCATAACATAGTATGCCGTGGATCCTGTTCCGAACAGGCTGCAGCCCAGCATAACAATGAGAATCATGAGCAGGTAGGCCTTGAGTCCTCCCTTGTTGGCTATGTTGAACATGGTCCTCTTAAAAGCAGCGATGAAGCTGGTTTTCTGAAGTGCTGCAATGATTGCCATGAACTCAGCAAGCATTACGATGGTAGCGTTGGAAAATCCTCCGAAAGAAGCTTTAATGTCGGCAATGCCGAAAATGACAAGCAGAAGACAGGCGAGCAGCGGCGGCGCGCCGAAAGGCAGCTTGTCCATCATGATCAGGACGACCATGAACGCGGTGATTGCTAAAGCGATAATCATCTGGGTGGTCATTTGATGTTCCTCCTTGTGTTTTTGCTGTATCCATACAAGTATGCAGCTGCAATTTGCACAATTCTGTATGGCTTTATCTTACAATAATTATATAAGATGCTGGAAACAGTGACAATAAAATAAACAGCTCAATGTGTTACATTTAGAAACAATTCTAAAAAAAATATAAACTTACGATACGAAATGTTAAAAAATGAAACGGTAAAAAATAAAAATGTGGTAAAAGGTTTCAGATTAGAACATTATAACGGATGAGAGAGAGACAGATTGCACGAAAAAAAAGGAAAAGAAAGTAAAAAACTGCTGTTTTTATCAGTCTGAATGAAAGGGAAGAGCTGCTCCCCTGCCTGCCATCTGAAAGAAGCCGGCTCCTATCTGGCACTCTGTGCCCAGATAGGAGCCGGCTTCTTTTTGCACACCGGTCTATGCCCGGCGTCCCTTTGCCATGCGGATGGCATAGTCGATGGCGTTCACAAGACTCAGCTCATTGCTGGTTCCCTTTCCGGCTAGAGCGAAGCCTGTGCCGTGATCGACGCTGGTGCGGATGATAGGCAGGCCCAGGGTGATATTAACGCCCTCCACGGCCTTCCAGGCTTTCAGCTCGCGGTCATAGACAAAGCCCACAGTCTTCAGCGGGATATGTCCCTGATCATGGTACATGCAAACGACGATGTCATACCAGCCTCCGAGGGCTTCGGAAAATACGCTGTCCGGAGGGATGGGGCCGATGGCGTTGATTCCCTCAGCCTTAGCCGCCTCGATGGCGGGACTGATCTCTTCCATCTCCTCTGTGCCGAACAGGCCGTTCTCACCGCAGTGGGGATTCAGGCCGGCAACGGCAACCTTCGGGTTTTCGATTCCCATATCCCTGCAGGCTTTATCTGCAATCTCGATTACCTCCAGTACACGGGCCTTTTTTACCCGGTCGCAGGCTTCGCGCAGGGAGACGTGGGTGGATACGTGTACCACCCGCAGATCGTGGTGGGCCAGCATCATAGTATATTTCTTCGTATTGGTATAGGCTGCATAGATCTCTGTGTGACCGTCAAAATGAGTGTGACCGTCAGATTTTTCGCCGTGATAGAATTCGAGAGCCTTATTCATGGCCTCCTTGTTCAGGGCGTTCGTGCAGGTTGCGTCAACCTCTCCTGCCAGAGCCAGCTCGATGACCTTTCTGACACACTGGAAGGCAGCGTTTCCGCCCTCGATGCTCACCTGTCCGATGGGGAATGCGCTGACATCCGGGATTAACTCCAGGTGCAGCACGTCAATGGTGCCGGACTCAAATAAGGCGTCGCTTACCTTTTCACAGCGGTGAATGCTGATGTCGGGACGGCCAACGAAACGGGCCGCCTGTTCGATCATCTTGGCATCGCCGACCACGATGGGACGGCAGCGGTCATAGACATCGGCGTGAGCCAGCGCTTTGACGGTGATCTCCGGGCCATTGCCTGCAGGATCACCCATGGTAATACCGACAATCGGCTTTTCGTTCATGGTCGTACCTCCTCCCAGGTTAGTGCATGCCTTTGGCTTCGTTTTCTGCGAGAACCTTCTTCAGTGCCTTGATGCCCTCCTCAGGAACCTGGTTGAACGGAGCGCGGCACGGTCCTACGTTGTAGCCTAAGAGGCGTGTGGCGGTCTTGACAATCGTGTTCGGGTTGCCGTATTTGAAGCAGGCACGGAAGCTCTGGATGCTCTCGTTGGCAGCCTTGGCCTCCTCAATTTTGCCCTCCATGAAGAGGTTGTAGATGGATGCCATGGTGTGCGGGTAAACATTTGCGCAGCCTGCGATTCCGCCTGTTCCGCCTGCAAGCAGGGTCCAGATAATTAACTGGTCATTGCCGGACAGGGTGCAGAACTTGCCGTTTGTTTTTTTCTTTCCTGCGTCAATGTAGCCCAGGATGTTTGTAAAGTTTCCGCTGGAATCCTTTGCTCCCACGATATTCTCGATCTGTGCCAGGCGGCCTACTGTGGCGGGAGCCAGGGCGTTTCCTGTGCGGGCCGGGATGTTGTAGAGAACGATCGGCATGTCAACGGCCTCAGCCACAGCCCTGTAGTGCTCGTAGAGCTCGTCCTGGCTGGCAGCTGCAAAGCTGGGAGTGATGATAGAGAGCACGTCTGCGCCGGCAGCCTGTGCCATCTTGCTCTGCTCGATGGTCTCCTTTGTGGAGATGCAGCCTGTGCCTGCGTATACCGGGACACGGCCGTTGCACTGCTCGATTACTGTTTCCAGTACCAGCTGCTTTTCCTTGGCGTTCAGGATGTAGCCCTCGCCGTTTGTTCCGAATGGGAAGAGAGCGTGAACGCCGCCCTCGATCATGCGGTCTACCTGGTTGCGAAGCTCGGCTACGTTGATGCTCTCATCGTCGTTCATTGGTGTGAGAATTGGCGGGATGATACCCTTGATTTCAACTGCTTTCATAAAAAATCCTCCTGTTTATTAGAATAATTATAAAATTTCCATGTAAAGGGCGCGGGCGTCCTCAGGCGTTACGGTGCGCGGATTATTGACTAACAGACGCTGTACCTGCATTCCTGCCTCTACGAGGCTGTCCAGATCGCTCTCCGGCACGCCGAATTCCTTGAGGCTTGTGGGAATGTCCAGGTGTTTTACAATCTCCTCCAGCCGGCTGATAATCCATGCAGACTTCTCAGCGGCAGTCTTGCAGGTCTTTACCTCGTCGTGGCAGCAGCGGTCATAGGCCATGGCGAAGCGCTCCTGGCAGGCCGGTTCATTAAAGCGCATAACCGGTGCCAGCAGAATGGCGTTTGAAACGCCGTGGGCAATATGGTATTTGCCGCCCAGCGGATAGCTTAAAGCGTGCACGGCTGTGGTTCCGCTGGCCGTGATAGCCAGGCCGCCATAGTAGGCTGCAATCTGCATGCGGTTTTTCTCTGTCATGGCTTCCGGATCGTCGCAGGCCTTCTCAATGTTGTTGAGGATCAGGTCCAGTCCTTCCAGGGCATAGAGATCGCTGAATGGGTTGGCCTTGTTGCTGGTGAAGCACTCAATGCAGTGGGCCAGGGCATCCACTCCTGTGGCAGCGGCGATCTTGCGGGGCAGATTCTTGATCATGCGGGCATCGAGAATCACATAGTCGGCGATCATGTTCTCATTGACAATTCCCACCTTTAACTCCTTCTCGGGAACTGCCACAATGGCGTTTGGGGTAACCTCTGCACCTGTGCCGGCAGTGGTTGGGATCAGGATGATCGGAACACATTTTTTCGCGCGGCCCGGCTCGTCCAAAAGCTCCTTAACGCCGTACTCATCGGTAACCAGAACGCTGGCCAGCTTTGCTGCGTCCATGACGCTTCCGCCGCCGCAGGCAACGATCATGTCGGCACCGCTTGCCTTGAATTCGTCCACCAGCTTCTGAACAGCCATGTAGCTGGGCTCTGCCGGCAGCTCATCTAATACGTAGTAGTCAGCTCCGGCTGCCTTCACTGCCTCCTCCGGCAGAGAGAACAGGCCGGCTGCCTCGATTCCCTTGTCAGTGAACATGGCCACGCGCTTCACCCCGTTGGATTTGAGGATGGCGGTAATGTTGTCCATAGCGTTTTCCCCGCCGTATACGGCATGGGGCATTTTAAGATTGTAGGTGGTAAGCATGTTTGATAACCTCCTTGTTCTGTTTGCTTCTGTTTTATCTTTATCTGTTCTGTCCGCACAGTGCCGGTTTAGCGGCTCTGTGCTGCAGTCGGATTATAGAGTCCCACGCGCTCCCGCTTTTCGCCGAGAATATCCTGCTCGGTGAAGCGCATGTACTTGACTCCCTGGCGGGTGCGGGCCGCATAGGCCAGATGAATCATGCCGTCTTTTCCCTGCATGATATAGGGGTATTCGTACTGTTTGTTGTTGGTCTTGTTCTCATCGCCGATGAATCCTTCTCCGCGCTCCATCCAGCGGATGATGGGGAAGGTCAGACCTCCGTCCTCGGACAGGGCGACTGCCACCGGGCAGCGAAGTCCCGGCCATGCTGCCTTTCCAGGCTGGGGATCCGGCGTGCAGGTAGGATTGTAGGCGATGGCGATGCGGCCGCTCTGCAGCTTGACTGCGCTGATGCTGGAGTTATTGTTCGGAAGAGGAGTTGGTTCAGGTCTGCTCCAGGTTTCGCCCCAGTCAAAGGACTCGCTGCGGTGGATGCGGTAGGCCTCGCGGTTTCTCATGAAGGCAACCAGGTGGCCTGGTTCCAGCTCCACTACATTGGCATGTACGTGGCCGTTGCTCTCCGGCATCATAACCTTTTTCCATGTCTTTCCCTGATCATCGGATATGCGGAAGGCTGTCGGGTCGCCGGACAGACCGTCTGCAGAATCGGTGCAGATCCAGTTGGAGAAAATCCAGCGTCCGTTGGAGAGGATCTGGATGGGCTGGCGGCAGAAGGTTCCCTCCTCCGGGAATATCGTTTCATATGGCCCCCAGGTGCGGCCGCCGTCTGTGCTCTTCTGGCAGCGCACGACAGAGGTAAACTGCATGTTGTCCTTGCCCTCCTGGCGGTCCAGCTGCGCTGTGTACATGGCCCACACTGCGTCATCAGGGCCGTAGAACAGGGAAGGGTTCTGTTCGCTGCGGGTCGGGTCATTGGAGATATCCACAGGCGGAAGCCATGCCTGTCCGTCCTTTGGAAGGCGGGAGCACACAATGTGAACGTCAGCGCTGCCCTCGTAGGTTCCGGCGAACCAGCAGCACAGCAGATCGCCGTCTGGCAGCTCCACCATAGCCGGCGCATGGGCGGTCGGATAACCTCCGTTCGGAATCAGGGCCTCGATGGTGCCCATCTCTTCATTCTCATAAACTGTTCCATCCCAGGTAAGTCCCGGGAGCTTTGGGTATGTCATATCGTGTACCTCCATATGTATTCGCGATTTCTATGTAACGGTCTGCTGCGTCTGATTCAGCAGTTCCTCTGTCTTCCGGTTCCCTTTGAGACGCTCTTCCTCCTGCCTTCAGGAGCGGGAGGAAATGCGCGAGGCCAGTTCTGTCAGCAGATCCTCTTTGCCGAAGCCGCCGGATTTGGTGATGACATGGCGTGTGCATCCATTGCAGGCAAAGCGGGCCAGCACCACGCCCTGTTCCAGCTCGCAGAGCGGTTCCAGCTCCGTGACACCTACACAGTTCATGCACTGCAGAAGTGTATCCCCGCCGGTTAGCAGGAGAGTGCCCAGAGAGGGGTTGGTGAACAGTTCTCCTGTCAGGTATCCGAGACTTCCGGCAATGCGCACACGGAGCGTTTCCCGGTCAATGCCGAGTTTCGCCGCATAATCGGCAGTTGGCTGATTGCCGCCCGGATCATTGGTTTCGATAATGCAGCGGGGGTTTTGGGCCAGAAGCCGTTTTATCTGCAAAAGCTCTGCCTGTCCCTGGCTGCCGGACCAGTAGTCCGGCTCCAGCTTCTGTCTGGGGGTCAGACGTATCCGCGCAAAGCCGTGGCGTTCCGCCCAATCAAGCTGGGCGAGGGTGATAGGATTGACGCTGCCGCAGACCACCAGAAGCCTGGGATCCAAACGGGGGATCTGCCGGTCTTTTGCCGGAGCGATGCCGAGAAGCTCTGGCAGAACGGCGCCGAAGCCTGCGCAGCCGGCAGATACGGAGAGCATTCCGGCCTGCGAAAGCCTCTGTCCCGTTGACAGCAGGTCATCGGTGCTCCCGGCGTCAAAGACCAGGATGCCCGGCTCATCCGGAAGGGCGTTTCCTGGCGCAAGAGCCGGAAAGCTTTTTGCCGGAATACTGCACTGCTCTGCAATCAGCTCCGTCACAGCAGAATGTCTCACAGGCTCAAAGGGATCGAGCCCGAAGGGACTTTCCGTCACCGGAACGCCGTCTACATAGTGGATGCCCTGCCTGGTTATCCTGCCTGCCTGTGGAAAGGCAGGCAAAAATGGGAGATTCTTTCTCCCGGATGCATCCAGAAGAGCCGAAAGCTCCGCGCCGATGTTGCCGCGCAGCGCAGAGTCCGTCTTTTTGTAAATGGTTTGAATGCCGTATGACAGAGCCCTCCTGCTCAGGTGCAGGATTTTCTCATAGGCCTCAGACGCCGGAAGATGGCGGGTCTCTGTATCGACTACAAGTACAGCGGTATCATGGGCAGCAAAATCCACCTCAGGATCCACTGTTACCTGGGTAGGAACGCCGCGTGCGGCGAACTGGACGCCGGTATCGAGAGCACCGGTGAAATCGTCCGCAATAATGAAAAGAAGGATCATGTGTTTGCCCTCTCTATTTAGATTATGTTATTATTATGCCGTATTTGAGCAAACTTGGCATCGAAAAAAAGTCACAAAAGCGTTACATTTTTAAACATATTAAATTTTTTTGGAAATTACATTTGTAAAATGTTTCGTAATGAAACTTATATCGCGTGATTTTTTTGTTGGTTTCTGCTATAATAGTATCAAAAATAAACGGAGGGATTTGCAATGGTTGAAACACGCACCCGAATATTAGGGATTGCCCCTTACGAGGGGATGCATACTGCCATGGATCGGGCGGCTGCCGCGTATCCGAATGTACAGCTTGACGTTTTTACCGGGGATCTGGATGTGGGAGTTGCCATTGTACAGAGTATGTCCCCGAATTCCTATGACTGTATTATATCCCGAGGCGGCACAGCAGAGCTGATCCGCCAGGTGACAGATCTGCCGGTCGTGGAGATTCAGCTCTCTGTCTACGATGTGCTGAGTACCATGAAGCTGGCGGAAAATTATTCTAACCGCTATGCCATTGTCGGCTTCCCCAGCATTACGGAGCCGGCTCATACACTGTGCGACCTGCTGGGCTACCAGCTTGACATACTGACCGTACACGGAGCGGATGAAGCTACAGAGACCCTGGAACGCCTGAAGAAAGACGGCTACCGCATGGTAGTCTGCGATATGGTGACCCATACTATCGCAAGAAAAATGGAGCTGGACGCATTTCTGATTACCTCGGGCGTGGAGAGCCTTCATGCGGCCATTGACCAGGCCATCAATATCAGTCTCTGGTTTGGAAGGCTCCGCCAGGAGAATATGTTTCTGCGCAGCATTACCCAGGGGCAGAACGGGCGGGCAGTCGTCCTGGATGCCGACGGCGCTGTCTTTTACAGCAGTCCTACAGAACCGCCCGACGGGCTGGCGGAGGCTCTGCGCTCCCATCTGGGAGAGGTGCCGGGAAACGGCTCGATGAAATTTTATTATACGGATCGCAGCCAGCTCTACAGTATCACAGCCCAGACGCTTCTGATGAATGCAGAGCGATACTTTCTGTTCTACTGTGTGCCCTCCCGCATTCCGCTTCACTCCCACTGGACAGGAATCCGCACCATGAATAAGGGGGAGTGCGAGTATCTGTTTACGAACAGCTTTTACAGCATCAGCGGCGCTATGGGAACCCAGGACGCAGAGATACGGGCACTGGCCGCTGTACACCACCCTGTCATGATCCGCGGGGAGTCCGGTACAGGAAAGGAGCAGATTGCCTGGTTTCTCTATCTTCACAGCCCGCAGGTGAACAAACCCTTTGTGGTGGTAAACTGTGAGCAGGTAAACGATAAGAGCTGGGACTTCCTTCTGGGGCATTACAATTCGCCGCTGAATGCCACTGGAAATACCATTTATTTCCAAAATTTTGAGGCAATGCCGGAACAGAGGGCGTCAGAGCTGCTGGCAGCCATACAGGAAACAGGGCTGTCCAGGCGCGTGAGGCTTCTCTTTTCCTTTGACTGCCGTGACAGCGAGCCGGTGCCGGAGATGGCACGCCGCTTTGTGGCCAGGCTGGGCTGCCAGACGCTGAATCTGCCTTCCCTCAGAAGCCGCTCCGATGAAATTCCCTCTCTGGCAAGCCTGTATCTGGGAAGTATGAAGCTGGAGCTGGGAAAACAGCTCTCAGGTTTTGAGCCAAAGGCCATAGAGATGCTGCGCCAGTATGACTGGCCTAACAACTACACACAGTTTAAGCACATTCTGGAATCCCTGGCCATGATGACAACCTCTACCTACATACGCAGCAGCATGGTAGCAGAGCTTCTGGCCAAAGAGCGTTCCATGCGCCGGGGCATGGTTCAGGCCTCCTCCCTTGTGAGCACCGGGAGAACCCTTGAGGAGATTGTCGGAGAGGTGGTGGAGCAGGCAGTGACGGCCAACAACGGAAACCGCGCGGCCGCTGCCCGCCAGCTGGGCATCAGCCGGACCACACTCTGGCGTTATCTGAGCAAGAATGGAGCTCCTGTGCAGGAATAAAGCCGGGGACGCAAAATGAGGTTATAAAAGCCTGAAAACTTTAATATGATGTAAAAAACGTTCTCAGGGGTAGCCCTATGAAGGAATATATTGAGGAACGGGCCGTAACCATTGCCAATTACATCATAGACCATAATGCGACAGTGCGACAGACGGCGAAGAAGTTTGGGATCAGTAAGTCGACGGTACATACGGAAGTGACAAAATGGAAAGGCTTTTGTTGAAGTTGAAATAGAGGGATGCAGGCTTTGCATCTCTTTTTTTATTTCTGGCAAGGTGATGACGGTGCGATCTATTGTGAAATATTTGTAATACATTAAACTGGTAATATAATCCGGTTATCATAACACTGGGAGAAAATTATAGGCTCTCGGATTCTGAATTACCGCCCGGGAGCTGATGGTCGGCTGAATCTTGAAAACCAAGTGGATTGTTCATAGAATTTTTTAGTCGGGAAGTCTTTGACAAAGGGGCGGCAGTACCAAATCTCAGAGGAGCGGTATCTGTCGTCTTCTAAATTTATAATCTGTTTTCTGGAACTTGTTACATCGCTCCGATGAAGTCCCTGCATTATATTCAGCCTTCTATTCCCTGCGGCGCGGTGGCTCATTGAAAAGCCATGGATTATTTTTCACAGCTGGGTGGACCGTCCTGCCGTATATCATGCAGACAATAGAGCAGCCGGGGAGATCACTGTCCTTGTAGCGAATAAAACGTGATTTATCCGATCTTTCCGATGCATTGTTTGAAATAAATACTCAGCTGCCCAGCATGATAGACGGTGGAATGAAAAAGGGAGCAGAAAATGTACAGCAGGTACACAACAAAAAGCCAAATAACAGGATCCCTGTTATTCGGCTTAATCCACAATATTTTATTCATCTGCTATTTTCATAGCTTTACAAAACCAGAACACCGTTTTTGCCGTATAAGATAATATTATACGACGCACTATAAGAAGCTCTTTATGGCCGGGTTCC
>JAHZAR010000010.1:0-44217 GCA_019423835.1 Clostridiales bacterium
TTGTCCCCTGCACAGAGCGTCTCGCGGAAAATCTCTCCATTCTCGCCAGTCTGGACTTCATCTTTGCGACGGCCTGCCTGTCCAGGCATTTTAACTGTACGGAGCCAAAGTTTAACAACAGGCGCTATATTAACATAAAAGACGGGCGCCATCCTCTCCTGGATCCGAAGAAGGTGGTGCCCATCAACATCTACCTGGGCGATTCCTTTGATCTTCTCATCGTCACAGGCCCCAACACAGGCGGAAAGACGGTCTCCTTAAAGACCGTAGGGCTCTTCACACTCATGGGCCAGGCAGGGCTTCACATTCCGGCCTTTGACGGGTCGGAGCTTGCAGTCTTTGACAATGTGTTCGCAGACATTGGAGATGAACAGAGCATTGAGCAGAGCCTCAGTACCTTCTCCGCCCATATGACGAATATTGTCTCGATCCTGGGTGAGGCAGACTCCAACTCCCTGTGCCTGTTCGACGAACTGGGAGCCGGAACGGATCCCACAGAGGGCGCTGCCCTGGCTGTGGCTGTCCTGACCTTCCTCCACAACATGCAGTGCCGCACCATGGCCACCACCCACTACAGTGAATTAAAGGTCTTTGCCCTGACAGAGCCCGGGGTGGAAAACGCCTGCTGTGAGTTCAGCGTGGAGACCCTGCGCCCCACCTACCGCCTCCTCATCGGCATCCCGGGAAAGAGCAATGCCTTTGCCATCTCGAAAAAGCTGGGACTTCCCGACTACATTATCGAGGACGCGAAGCGGCATATTGAGAAAGAAGACGCGGCCTTTGAGGATCTGCTGGCAAACCTGGAGGAGAGCCGTGTAACCATTGAAAAGGAGCGGGAGGAGCTTAGCGCCTACAAGGCAGAGATCGCCCAGCTCAGGCAGAGGCTTACCCAGAAGGAGGAGCGGTTCCAGGATCAGAAGGAGCGTCTTCTCGAGAAGGCCAGGGAGGAAGCCCAGAAGATCCTCCAGGATGCCAAGGACACTGCTGACTCCACCATCCGGAATATCAACAAGCTGGCCAATCAGTCCGGGGCAGGAAAGGAGCTGGAGGAACAGCGCTCAAAGCTCCGGAATAAAATCAAGGATGTGGATAAAAAGCTGGCTCCCAAAAAGCCTCAGGCTCCCAGAAAGGCCATTTCTCCCAAGTCTCTGAAAATCGGCGACGGTGTGAAGGTACTCTCCATGAACCTGAAGGGAACCGTCAGCTCCCTTCCCAATGCCAAGGGGGATCTGTACGTGCAGATGGGAATTCTCCGCTCCCTTGTGAACATCCGGGATCTGGAGCTCTTAAACGAATCTTCCATCTCAGGCCCCGGCCTGGAAAGCCATGGCGGCTTAAGCGGCACGGGAAAGGGAACCGGATCCTCCATGCGCACGCCGGGAGCCTTCGGAAAGAAGGGCGGATCCTCCCAGAGCGGAATCAAGATGTCCAAGTCCTTCTCCGTTTCCCCGGAGATCAACCTGATCGGACTTACTGTGGACGAGGCCGTTCCGGAGCTGGACAAATATCTGGACGACGCCTATCTGGCCCATCTTCCCCAGGTGCGGGTGGTGCACGGCCGCGGAACGGGAGCGCTGAGAGCCGGCGTCCACCAGCATTTAAGGCGTCTTAAATATGTGAAGGAATTCCATCTGGGCGAGTTCGGCGAAGGGGATTCCGGCGTGACCATTGTTACCTTTAAATAGGACAGAAAGGAATATCATGGCAGAAAAACAGAAAATCCTGATTGTGGATGACGACGAAAACATTGCGGAGCTTATCTCCCTGTATCTGACCAAGGAGTGCTATGAAACGAAAATTGTAGGCGACGGCGAGGAGGCCCTGAGGGTGTTCCCGGTCTTTAAGCCGAACCTCATTCTCCTTGACCTGATGCTTCCCGGCATAGACGGCTATCAGGTATGCCGGGAGCTGCGCTCCTCCTCCCAGGTTCCGATTATCATGCTCTCCGCCAAGGGAGAGATTTTTGACAAGGTTCTGGGACTGGAGCTGGGCGCTGACGACTATATGATCAAGCCCTTTGACTCCAAGGAGCTGGTGGCCAGGGTGAAGGCGGTGCTCAGACGCTATCAGGCAGCCCCCCAGCCCCAGGAAACGGCAGGCCCGGATCAGAAGGGACAGTATGTGGAATTTCCGGATCTCATTGTAAACCTGACCAACTACTCTGTCATTTACAACGGCCATTCCATCGAGATGCCGCCCAAGGAGCTGGAGCTTTTATACTTCCTTGCCTCCTCCCCGAACCAGGTGTTCACGAGAGAGCAGCTTCTCGACCATATCTGGGGATATGAGTATATCGGTGATACGAGAACGGTGGATGTGCATATCAAGCGCCTGCGCGAGAAGATCAAAGATCACGAAAAGTGGGCTTTAACCACAGTCTGGGGTATCGGGTACAAATTTGAGGTAAAGCGGTAGGACTGTGTGAATGCCGGGGCGCAGATATGCCCCTGAATTTTGGCGGGATGGAACGGCCCGGGACTTTTGCCGTGGAGCCGTCTCCTCCGCTGCAATGAGATCTGAATATTACTTTTTGCCCGGCAGATAACCTGTCTTCCCGGCTGCCGGACTGAACAATTTAAGAGGTGAAGCTCCCATGATCCACTCCCTGTACTATAAATTTATTCTCGGCTATCTCATTTTCGGCTTTTTGGGCTTTATGACCATTGCCACCTTCTCATCAGACATAACCTATGATTTTCTGGTGGAACAGCGGGCTGAGTCTCTCTATGACCAGGCCAACCTGATTGCCGATAACTGCAGCAATGTCTATGAGGGCAAGCAGCTTGATCTGGATGCGGCAAAGCCTCAGCTTGAGGCCATGGCTTCCTACCTCTCCTCCGATATCTGGATTGTAAACCACGGGGGAACCATCACCTTCGACAGCAGCCACCGCCTGACCGAAAGCTCGATTGAAGGCTTTGATCCCACAGCGGGAGGGAATAAGCCCTATTCCATTGGAACGTATTACGGAATGTTTGCCTATGACGTGCTGTCTGTATCGTCTCCCATAACGGGAAATTTCAATACATACGGCTATATCGTGATCCATATGCCCATGAGCCTTGTGACCGTGGAGCAGAACAGTATTCTGAATATTGTATACATTACGGCGGGGATTATCTTTGCCATCTCGCTGATTCTTCTGCTCTTCTTCACCAAGACCGTATATTTCCCGCTGAAAAAAATCACCCGTGCTGCCACGGAGTATGCCGCGGGGAACCTGTCCTACAAGATCGAGCTCCACACCCAGGACGAGATGGGCTACCTGGCCAATACTCTGAACTACATGGCCATGGAGCTGAACAAGATGGAGGAATACCAGCACAAGTTCATTGCCAATGTGTCCCATGACTTCCGCTCTCCCCTGACCTCCATCAAAGGGTATCTGGAGGCCATCATCGACGGCACCATCCCGCCGGAGCTGTACGAAAAGTATCTGAATATCATCATCGCAGAAACCGAGAGGCTCAACAAGCTGACCCAGGGAATGCTGACCTTAAACTCCCTGGACAGCAAAGGGTTCCTGACCCGCACCAACTTTGATATTAACCGGGTCATCAAGGATACGGCGGCAGCCTTTGAGGGCACCTGCAATGCCAGGGGCATCACCTTTGATCTGACGTTTAACGACTCCATCCAGATGGTTTTCGCAGACCTGGGAAAAATCCAGCAGGTGCTGTACAACCTGATTGACAATGCCATTAAATTCAGCCACGAGGATTCTGTCATCTATATCCAGGTTTCGGAAAAGCACGAAAAGATCTTCGTCTCCGTCAAAGACACCGGAGTGGGGATACCAAAGGACAGCATCAAGAAAATCTGGGAGCGGTTTTACAAGTCTGACACCTCCCGGGGAAAGGACAAAAAGGGAACCGGTCTGGGCCTTGCCATTGTAAAGGAGATTATTCAGGCCCATGATGAAAATATCGATGTGGTCAGTACCGAGGGGGTTGGAACA
Organism: Clostridiales bacterium; assembly: GCA_019423835.1. Classification (GTDB taxonomy): domain Bacteria; phylum Bacillota; class Clostridia; order Lachnospirales; family Lachnospiraceae; genus Otoolea. The sequence continues at coordinate 3,959 of JAHZAR010000010.1, forward strand.
GAGTTTATTTTCAGCCTGCCCAAGGCGAATCTGGGATAGCAGTCAGCTCTACAGAAAAGGGAAGATTTCCAGTGATGTTTCGTGCAACTGGAAATCTTCCCTTTTCTCTTGGAGGAGGAACAGGCTCAGGCCGTGTGTATTATGAGGGAGCCGTCTCCCCTCTGTCCCTGCTTTTTTTCCACACGATTGTCACCTTGAACAGATCTGCCTCGGTCTCCAGTTCAAAGCTTCCTCCCTGAAGCTCCACAAAGCTCTTGGCGATCGCAAGGCCCAGCCCGGAGCCCTCTGTGTTTCTGGACCGGTCTCCCCTCACAAAGCGCTCTGTCAGATCACGGCCGTCATCGGACAGCTCTGCGGCGGAGATATTCTTCATGGCAATGCGGACCTCTCCCGCCTTTTCCTGGTCTTCCTCCTCCCTTTCCGTTATCTCGATATACGCCCTGGTTCCCGGCATCCCGTATTTGACAATGTTTATCAGCAGATTTTCAAATACCCGGTAGGTCTTTTCGCTGTCCAGAAGAAGCTTTACCTTTCTGTCCGGCATCTGAAACCGGAAATCGATCCCGCTCTCCCTCATCCTGTCGTCCAGCTCCAGCCTTACCTGCTTCATCAGGCTTACCACGTCCACCTCCACCAGGTTCAGGGCAATGCTTCCGCTGTTGGCCTTGCTGACCTCAAACAGATCCTCTATGAGCGCTTTCAGCCGCATAGACTTCTGATCCAGGATCTGAATATACTCTTCCCGCTCCTCCTGCGTGAGCTGCGGCTGCTTCAAGAGGTTTACATAAGTAATAATCGCCGTCAGAGGCGTTTTCAGATCATGGGAGACATTGGTTATCAGCTCCGTTTTCATCCGCTGGCTCTTTACCTCCTCCTCCACTGCTTTTTTAAAACCTGTCCGGATCTTCTGCATCTCATCCCGAAACGGCTCAAACACGCCCAGATCCTCTGTGATCTCCACATCCAGATTTCCCTCCGCCAGCTCATTCGTCGCTCTGAGCAGGATTTTATATTTTTCCTGCATCCGGTCATACAGCCTTCTGAGAATCAGGTACAGAACTGCAGAGTATACGATCAGTCCGAAAATCCCAAAGAACCAGAGGCTGCAGAATACAGTCAGAAGAACAAAATTGATTCCCACGATCTTAAACAGGGTTTTTGTGGAGTGCTCCCTCAAATCTATCTTTTCCACCTGTCTGTAGCTGTTCACGGCAAATTTTTTTATAAATCGAAGAATTACTCCGGTAATGGTCCTCTCTCTGAACCATCTGGCCGGTCCCAGGGTGAAAAAGGAGGCTGCCGTCTCCGCCATCCAGAACAGCGTCACAGCCAGGAAAAACCAGGATGCATAATTGACTGCAGCCAGTACGCCCTCGGCGCTCTCGGGGCTCATCTGATAATATCCGCCGCTCATGAGATTCATGCTCTCTCCGCTCAGGGCAGCGCAGGCCATCTGGGGTCCCATTCCGCTTCCTATAGAAATCCCAAAGAGCAGAAATCCCGTCAGAGCCATCAGCTCAAAGGGCATTTTAAAGATCAGGAGTTCTGTCATCTGAAAATACCGGATTGCCGCCAGGAAGCAGGCCAGGAGAACCACCAGCACAGCAGCTCCCAGAGTAATGGCCTCCAGGGCGCCCTCCACTCTGTCATATCCAGGCAGAATCCACACCTCATCCTCCATAAAAATTGTATAACCTTCGTATGAGGAGCTGTCCCAGCTTCCCGCATAGTAATCGTAATCCGGGTAGATATCTGTCTCCTCCCCATAGAGGCTCTCTTCGCTGCTCCTGTACTCCTCCTCTAGTGCCCTCTCCCATTCCTCAGCAGGCACAATGGTCTTTCCAGTCTGCATCTCCTTTGACAGCCAGGGATAGAAGGCCATCACTCCTCCTGCAATGCCGGCCAGCATGCAGAGGGCCAGGAGAAGTCCCATGACTCTGCCCTTCAGGCTCCGTCCGCTGTTTCTGCCTTCTCCCTTCAGGATTTTTCTCTCACTGCTGCTTCTCAATTTTATAGCCAACGCCCCACACCACCTTTAAATATTTTGGATTTCTGGGATTGATCTCGATCTTATCCCTGATATTTCTCACATGGACCATCACTGTGTCAGTATTGACGGCCCTCTCATTCCATACACGCTCATAGATCTCCTCCGCTGAGAACACATGTCCCGGATTCTTCATGAGAAGGAGGAGAATCTTGAACTCCATGGGTGTCACCTTCACCGGTGAACCATCCACAAATAGCTCTACGGTATCCTCATTCAATTCCAGCCCGCCGATACGGTAGACATGGTTATCCTGCTTTTCCCGGCTGCCCGTTTCCTTTTCTTCCAGAAGCTTCATAAACCGGCGGTAGCGGCGAAGCTGGGAATTAACCCGGGCCAAAAGCTCCATGGGAGTGAACGGCTTTGTCACATAGTCGTCAGCTCCCATGTTGAGCCCCATAATCTTGTCGACCTCCTCTGACTTGGCTGACAGAAAGATAACCGGAAAATCATATTGTTCCCTGAGCTTTATGACCATTGTAATCCCGTCCATCCTGGGCATCATAATGTCTACAATAGCCAGATGGATCTCCTCCCTCTCAAGCACTTTGAGCCCTTCTATTCCGTCTGCTGCCTGAAATACCCTGTATCCCTGTCCTCTCAGAAAAATTTCGATTCCCTGCCTGATCTCTCTGTCGTCCTCTACAATCAGAATGTGCCCCGCATCTGCGCCTGTCTGCTTTTCCATATCCCTTTTCATCTCCGTCTTTTCTATTCTCTGCCGCACGGGACATACTGACTGCCCGCCTGCTTCTATGCCCTTCTGCTCATTCAGGGCCGCAAAATTTCACCTTTTTTATATTTTTCGGCTCTGTTCTGATTATACTACATTTTTTTCTCTCTTCTGCTGCAAATTGAAAAAACTGGATCACAAGGTTTACTGCCGTTATGCCGGCAAATACAAAAAGCACTGCAGTTATAAGCCCGTCATAATTCATCTCTTCCTCTCTCCTCTCTGTCAGTGACAGTATAGCGGAGAAATCTAAACACAGCCTGCATAAAAAACGAAAGAAATTCTAAAGAAAATAAAAACCGGAGGCCGGAAGCTGCAGCCGCCCCTCTCCGGCATCTGCAGCTTCCGGCCTCTTTTCATGCGTCTTCTGATTTGCGCTTTCTGCTCCCGCCTTCTGCTTTCTCTTTCTGTTTCTTTTCTTTCGGGCTTTTATTTTTTATCTTCTGTTTGCCTTTTCAATATGGATATTTTTGCCTTTGATCCGCGCATCCTTCATAGCCTGAAGCACAACGTCCGCCTGCTCTCTCGGAACCTCCACAAAAGTATACTTATCATACATGTCAATGCTTCCCACCATCTTGCCAGGCATTCCGGACTCTCCCGCAATAGCCCCCAGGATGTCTCCCGGCTTCACGTTCTGATTCTTGCCGATGTTGATAAACAGTCTGGCCATGTCATCCCCGCCGGAACGGTTCCCCCGTCCGCCTGATCTGGCTCCCCTGCCGCGGCCATAATTTTTTTCCCTCCAGTCACCCAGATCATCCAGGGAGCGCAGAGGGCGGGAATCCTCGATAATATCCTCATTATCCTCACCCATAATCATCCGAAGGAGCCCTGCCGCCAGGTCAAGGGTCGTGTAGTCCTCCTCGAGAACCTTTCTCTCAATAATATCAATCAGGCGCGCCATATCATTGTCCTGGAGGATCTCCTCCGCCTGGCAGAGAATCTTGTCAGCCTTGATCTCTGTCACGTCGTCGATAGACGGGATTGGCTGGGGGACAATCTTTGTCTTGCAGTAGCGCTGAATATCTCTGAGCTTATAGACCTCCTTGCCCACTACAAGGCTGAAGGCCTTTCCCTCCCTTCCTGCCCGTCCGGTACGGCCGATGCGGTGAACGTAATACTCCTCGTCCTGGGGTATATCATAGTTGAATACAGCCTCCACGTCGTCCACATCAATTCCTCTGGCTGCCACATCGGTTGCCACCAGAATGTCCGTGCGTCCCTTCCTGAAGCCGTTCATTACCCGGTCACGCTGTACCTGCTTTAAATCCCCGTGGAGTCCCTCTGCAAAGTAGCCGCGGCCCTGAAGGGCCAGCACCAGCTCATCTACCTGCTTTTTCGTATTGCAGAAGACGACAGACAGCTTGGGCGCGTACATATCGAGAAGACGGCACATAACCTCCAGCTTGTTCTTTGGCTTGACATCGTAGTAATACTGGGTTACCTTGGGAACCGTCAGGTCTTTTTTTACCACCTTCACGATTTCCGGATCCCTCTGGAATTTCTTTGCAATCTCGGCAATGGCCTGGGGCATGGTGGCGGAGAACATCACCGTCTGACGTTCCTTTGGAAGTTCGCTTAAGATCGTTTCCATATCCTCCAGAAAGCCCATGTTGAGCATCTCATCTGCCTCATCCAGGACAACCGTGTGCACCTGTCCAAACTTGATGGTCTTCCTCCTCATGTGATCCATCACACGGCCCGGCGTTCCGATAATCACCTGCACACCGTCTTTTAAGGAGCGGATCTGCTTTACGATTTCCTGGCCTCCGTAAATCGGAAGCACCTTAATCCCGTGCATATATTTTGCGAGATTCCGGATCTCCTCCGCCACCTGGATTGCCAGCTCTCTGGTAGGGCAGAGCACAACTGCCTGCAGCTTCTTGTTTTTCGGATCGATCTTTTCCAGAAGCGGGATACCAAACGCAGCAGTCTTTCCCGTCCCCGTCTGTGCCTGCCCGATAATGTCCTTTCCCTCCAGCTCAAGCGGAATCGCCTTTGCCTGAATCGGGGAGGCCGCCTCAAATCCCATGTCTGTCACTGCACGCAGAATCTTTGCGTCCAGGTTTAATTCTTCAAATCTGATTGTTTCCATTTTCTTCCTTTCTAAAGCCACCGTCCGGGGGCTGTCCTTCCTGACGGGCGGACTCCCCCTTATGTTTACTGTCTGAAGTTTCGCAAATATTTTGCAAAGCATACTGTCCTTAACACAAAAAAAAGATTCAAGACCGTTTCAGTTCTTGAACCTTCCCGCTTTTACATCCAGTTTACTATATCAGAAAATCCTTTTTCTGTCAATCACTGGACGGACACGTTTGCTGTGCTATAATAACAATATCACCGTTGATTGATTTCCGGGATTCTGTTTTCCAAGGAGGTGTTTTATGTTTGCTGGAGCAGTAAAAAAATGTGTGATTTCAGGAGCTTTCTGCCTGCTGGCTGCCGGGGCCTTCGCGGTTCCCGCCTATGCTCACCATGGCAGAGGCACCGGCTGTGCCGGAGATCAGGGCACAAAATGTCCGGCAGTCTGCAGCTTTGAGGGCTGTGAGGAAACGGGACTTCACCGGCACGGTGATTCCGTTTACTGCGGAGGTATCCATGAAAACGGATACTGCGATGGGTCCTGTGACGGTTCAGGAAGCGGTGCATACTGCCGTGCCGGGCAGGTCAGCCCTGGCGGGAACGGTCATCACAGACATTGCCGAAACTGAATTCCCGGCTGCGTTTAGACGTTACGCACCCGGTCTGAACGGCAAAAAGGCAGCCTGCCTTTCCGGCTCTTCTGCTGGGGAGCAGGCTGCTCTTTTTTCTCTGCACAGCCTTTCATTTCTACTCCTTCTGCTGCACATTCCTGTCTGCCGCCCAGCCTGCGGCCAGCCCTGCAAGTCCCGGCAGGATCCATCCCAGTCCCAGGCTGTAGCCGGGCAGAAGAGCCAGCACATCGTTCACTCCCGGGACAGCGATCCCTGCACCCCAGACGGCATAAAGTACGCTTACAATTCCCGTAAACAGGACGCCCAGGCGGTACATTCCTCTCGCTGCAGTTTTTATAAAGGAAAGGAAGATAAGCATGATGGCCACCGGATAGATAGCGTTTAACACCGGGGCGGACAGGGCGAGGATTCGGGTCAGGCCTGCATTGGCTACCACAACGCTCACCGCTGCAAAGAGGGAAACCCACATTCTGTATTTCACCGCCGGAATGAGCTGGCAGAAAAACTCGCTGCAGCAGCTCAGAAGACCAACACAGGTATTCAGGCAGGCGATGAAAAAGATCACGCCCAGGATCACCTCCCCTGCGCTTCCGAACATAGTTCCGGCTGCAAAGGTCAGCACCTTGGCTCCATTGTCAAAGCTCTGGGCGGCCGGTCCTGCCTTGATGCCGGTGTAGGCAAGGGCGATGTACACAACGGCAAGCAAAATTCCGGCAATCAGCCCGCTCCTGATTGTCGATCTCATCACTGCTTTCTCATTTTTGACCCCAATCTCCCTGATATTCAGAGAGATGACAATGCCAAAGTTCAGAGCGGCAATGGTATCCATGGTCTGATATCCCTCCAGGAATCCCATGACTGGGGCAGTCCCGCTGTAGGCAGCTGCGGGCTCCGGCGCCCTCTGGCCGGCTGCAAAAAGGCTTCCGGCAAACAGAAGGAAAATCAGGCATAAAAGTGCGGGGCAGAGAATCTTTCCGAGTCTCTGTGTCAGTCTCTCCGGATTGAAGGCCAGAAGCGCGGCTGTCAAAAAGAACACGGCAGAATATATCAGCTGCCAGACAGCCGCCCCCTGTCCATTTCCCAGTACAGGGAGCACCGTCATCTCAAATGAGGTGCTGGCTGTCCTGGGAATTGCCAGGCATGGGCCGATGGACAGATAGATCAGGATGGTAAAAACCCGGGCAAAGGCAGGATGCACTCTCCCTGCCAGTCTGTCAAGGCCTCCTGACCGTGACACGGCAACCACTCCCAGCACAGGAAGGCCCACCGCACTTACCAGAAAGCCCAGAAGAGCCGGCCACACGGCAGTTCCCGCCTGAGCTGCCAGAAACGGCGGAAATATCAGGTTTCCTGCCCCAAAAAACATAGAGAACAGAGTGAGCCCCACGATCAGGAGCTTTCTTCCTCTCAGCGCTTCATTCATATCATTCTCCCCTTTTCCTTTGTTTCAGTCTTCGTTCCTTCTGCTGCCCCGTCCCCTACCGGGCCCGTATTCCCCGGGCTGTATTTCAGGTATCCAGGCGCATATAGTCTACATTATAGGCGTACCCTCTTTCCTTTGCAAGCAGTTTTCTTCTCTCCCATCCATCTGCTCTCCTCCCGGTCACCGAGACGGTCTCTCAGCCATGCAAGCCATCCTCCAAACCCGCTCCAGGCATAGGGGAGCAGCATAATGAAATAACAGACCGTATACTGTCCCTTGGCCTCCCAGATCAGGTGGAACAGAAATCCCCCGATAAAAATGACGGCAAAGATGAGGCCCTCAAATCTCACTTTGTGCCCCCTAAAGGCCACGAACAGAAGCGCTCCCGCATAGACAAGGCTCTGAAGTGCGTTGCAGAGTTCCCAGTAAATTTCGTTGGCCCACTGGCCTTCCCTGAACAGTGAGAGGGCAAACGGCTTAAACAGCCAACCAGGCCCCTTCACCTCCTGGATCCAGAGACTCTGAAAAGTTGGCTCCGCCCAGACAGACTGGATCTTTCTCTGGAAAAATTCAGCCGCATAATCAGGATGTTCCAGAAAATACCGGACTGTCTGCACCAGATCCTGCTCCACCGCAGCCTGCGTCATCTCCGGATCCTCGTGGTTGTCGAGATAAATGTATATATTATAATTGTTAAACCATCCGGGAGCGCGGCTGCCCTCCTGAAGTCCCATCTCCACCCAGGTCAGCTTAGGCGGTCCTCCTTCTGCCGGGTGCCCCGCTGCCGCAGAAAGCCCGAACAGCATCACACTGTGACTGAGAAGATAGAACGATACTGCCAAAACAGCTCCCAGCAGGGAGACTGTTCTCCGCTGAAATACGGCATCTGCCGCATAAAAGATGACCATAGCCGTCAGCACAATCAGGTAATTGGATTTAAGCAGAATGGCTGCCGTGATAGCGATAGCTGACAGGATCAGATTTCTCCTTCCTCCATCGCACAAAAAACGTCTCTGGTACCAGAGGGCTGCCGCAGCGCAGGCAAAGCCCGGAACGGTACCATAGGCAAACGTAAAATAAAACGAAAACGGGAGAAAGGCAAACAGAAAAAGCGTCAGCCCATATCCGCGCCTGAGGGGGAGCACTTCCTTTGACAGCATCCCTGTATAGCACATTCCGGCTGCCAGAAAAGCAACATTTAAAAACTGCCAGAGCAGGGCGGCGTTCTTCCCTGCTATGAGTGTGAGAAGAGCCGCATAGAGAATCTGACCGTTCTGGTGGGGATGAACGTAGGCATATCCCTCACAGCTGTAGCTGCTGTATGTGAAGCCCGTCTGCTTCCACGGTGACATGTCGCCTTCTGTTAACGCCTTTCCCGATTCCATCACCAGCCTCTGATCCGACGCAGGGCCAAAAAGTGTGCCCATAATCCAGATCAGGTACAGCCCGGAGATAATCAGCATCCAGCGCTTAAACTGAATCCTGTTCAGAGAAGGGCAGACGCGGCTGCCATCTTCCTGCTTCCCTGTCAGAATCATGCCGGCAGCAGTAATAACCGCAAATACAAACAGATGGAACAGCGGAGAATCCGTATAAAATCTGACTCTCTCTGCCCCGCCGTAGACGGCTGCACTTCCCGTCACGCTGAAAAAAAGAAGCAGAAGCAGAATCGCCGAAAATATAAAAAGCACTACAATTACCGCTGCAGCCTCCAGGCAGGTCCTCCCCTTCCGGATACTTTCCGGCTGATTCAGCCTGCGGCTTCCGCTCACGTTTCCTGAAAATCTGCCTTTCTCCATCCTCGTCCTCTGAATCCTCCTTGTTTCTTTCTTCCGGCTTTCTCCGTTCCCTGCCCTGATACAAAGCGGGGACAGGGATAAGTACTTTATCCCTGTCCCCCCATACATTTAAGCTCCGGCTGCCGGCTTCCTTCCGGACTTTCGGTACCGCCCTACATCTTGAAGCGGTAGCCCACTCCCCATATCGTCTCAATATACTGAGGCTTTGCCGTATTGAACTCAATCTTCTCCCTGATTTTCTTAATATGCACCGTTACGGTGGCGATATCCCCCAGAGATTCCATGTCCCAGATACGGCTGAACAGCTCTTCCTTTGTAAATACATGGTTCGGATTCTGCGCAAGGAATGTCAGCAGGTCAAATTCCTTTGTGGTAAAATTTTTCTCCTCCCCATTTACATAGACTCTTCTCGCTGTCTTGTCAATCTTAAGCCCCCGGATCTCAATAATCTCGTTCTCCGGCATTCCGCTTCCGATCAGCCTCTCATACCGGGCCATATGGGCCTTGACTCTGGCCACCATCTCGCTTGGGCTGAAGGGCTTTGTAATGTAGTCATCTGCTCCCAGCCCCAGTCCCCGGATCTTGTCAATGTCATCTTTCTTTGCGGAGACCATGATAATAGGCGTATTTTTCGCCTCCCTGACTTTCCGGCAGATTTCAAACCCATCCACTCCCGGAAGCATCAAGTCCAGAATCAGGAGATCAAAATCCTCCTCCAGCGCTCTTTTCAGGCCGGTTTCCCCATTGTCTTCGATTTCCACCTCAAAGCCGGAAAGCTCGAGGTAGTCCTTCTCAAGCTCTGCAATGGCTTCCTCATCCTCAACAATCAATATTCTGCTCATTCCTGAATAACCTCCTGATATTTTCTAAGCACAAAATGAATCTCCGTGCCAATTCCTTCCTTGCTGGTAGCCCAGATGCGTCCTCCGTGATCCTCGATAATCTTCTTCACAATAGAGAGGCCGATTCCGCTGCCTCCCTTGGAGGAATTTCTGGAGGAGTCTGTCCGGTAGAACCGGTCGAAAATGTAGGGCAGATCCTTTGCCGCTATCCCCTTCCCATTATCCTCGATCACAATCTGTACGAAATCGCCGTCATCCTTGATCCTGATATTGATAATGCCCTTTTTCTTATCGAGATATTTGAGGGAATTTCCGATAATATTGTTGATCACCCGCTTCATCTGCTCCGCATCTGCGATGATCAGCACATCCTCGTCCACATAGTTGAAATAGCCGAGCTCAATTCCCCTGGTCTCCATATCCAGGCCAACCTCCTCCACACAGTCCCAGAAATACTCCGCTACATTGATCTTGGAGAAGGTGTAGGGAATCCTGTTCGTGTCTATTTTCGAGTAGAAGGTCAGCTCGTCAATCAGACGGTCCATGTCGTTTGCCTTGTTGTAGATCGTGCGGATATATTTGCTCAGCTTTTCAGGAGAGGAGGCCACACCGTCCTGAATCCCTTCCACATATCCCTTGATCGCCGTGATCGGCGTCTTCAGGTCGTGGGAGATATTGCTGATCAGCTCCTTGCTCTCCTTGTCATACTGAACCTTCTCCTCCGCCGACTCCTTCAGCCTGAGGCGCATTTCCTCAAAGTCCTGACACAAAAGACCGATCTCATCGTCATCTCCCACGTCCAGCGTGAAGTCCAGATTTCCGTCCCTTATCTTCTGAGTGGCCTCCCTGAGTCTGTGAAGCGGCGATAAAATCGAGCGGTACACCCACATCACCAGGAGCCCGCCTGTCAGACAGATGATAGTGATTCCCGCCAGAAGCATCTCCATAAGCATGGACTTAATCTCCGGCATATACTCCCCAACATTAGTGACAATAAATGCGCTTCCCTCGCTTCCGTCGTCAAACCGGAAATCGATCTGCTTTAACAGATGCTGCTCCTCCCCATCCAGGTAGACTCCTCCCGAGAGTCCGGTTCCCTTATAATCGCCGTAAGCGGGAAGTCCGGTGACCAGATCCTCTCCGTCCGGATCTCCCTCATAGATAATGCTGTCTTCCCTGCGCACCATGAGAAAGGAATACTTCTCCCCCAGAACCTTGTTCAGTTTATCCAGATATTCCGGTGTCTCCAGCTTCTCCGGCTCCGTCCTCGCCACCTCCCGGATTTTTTTCTCCGTGTTTATGGTCAGGCGGTTAAACACCTGCATGGAATTTCCGGACAGCAGATCCACCTGCTCACTCAGGCCATAGGTTTTCTGGAAAGAACGAATCTGATAATTGCTCAGAGCCGTAATCGCCGCATAGATGAGGAAGATCGGCACCACTGTTATTGTGATAAAGGCAATAGCCAGACGCGTTTTTATCTTCATACTTTCTCCTTTACAAAAATATGAGAAAACCGGATGCCCTTGCTCCACGCGGTTTTCTCATACTCTTTTAAGCTCTTTTAAGTATACCATATTTTAAGAATTCCGTTTCTAAAAGTTATCTAAACTTTTCCTCGAGCAGATGCCTCTCCTCAGCGCCCTTCACTTGTTCTCATCCAGGAGCCCCTTCATTACCCTGTTTCTGTACTCCCCCGCTGATATGCCAATCTGACGTTTGAAGACATGGCAGAAATGGGCGCTGTCCGAAAAGCCCACCTCCACGGCAATATCTCCCACACGCCGCTTGGGATCTCTGAGGAGCTTTCTCGCCTCCTCAATTCTCACCTGATTCAGGAGCTCCGAAAAGCTGTTTCCCGTATACCGGTTAAGCAGCTTGCTCAAATGCCACTGGCTCACAAAGATCTGTTCCGCCACCTCCGCCAGAGTCAGGCGCTTTCTGTAGTTCTCCTGAATATATTTCACCGCTTTCCTGACAATATAGGTGCCCGCAGAATTTTTTCTGCCTGTTCCGGACGTTACTGCTTCCTCCGGGGCCGGAATCCCGCCGATTGTTTTCTCAATCATCTGAAAACCCCGCTTTCATCTTTCGCAAAAAGTCCTTCTTCCGTCTATCCTCTGCTGCCTATATAAAAATCATATACCTTTCCCGCTCAAAATTCAAGATATTATCAAAATTTTTAGAAAATAATTGGTTTAATTTTATATCTAAAATAACAAATCAGAAAATTATGAAAAATTCAGCCGCAGTATCTGCCTGTCAGGAATGGCGCTTTGTTTTGCCGTTCTTCTGTCGAAATATTCTGAAATATGAGAAAGTGTGCGCGGAGCGTATGCGCTCCGCAGGAACCGATATTCTTCTGCTTTAACGCGGAAAGGTCTTTCCCATAAGGTAAAAAAGACGGCAGTCCGTCCGGTCGGGAGGAAATCCTCTCTGATTCCAGACGGCTGCCGCCAAAGTCTGTCCATGGCATTTCCGGTCATCTTTCATGCGGACAGAGGGAGCTGCCTGCTATTTCGGAAGGTACTCCTTCAGCATGTCTGCCCTGTCTAACTTCTCCCACGGCAGATCCAGATCATTTCTTCCGAAATGTCCGTAAGCCGCTGTCTGCTTGTAAATCGGGCGGCGCAGATCCAGCATCTTGATGATTCCTGCCGGACGCAGGTCAAAATGCTTTCTGATAATCTCCACCAGCTCATTGTCGGAGAGCTTTCCTGTTCCGAACGTATCCACCATGATGGAGGTGGGGTGAGCCACGCCGATAGCGTAGGAGAGCTGAATCTCGCACTTGTCAGCCAGTCCTGCGGCCACAATGTTCTTTGCCACATAGCGGGCTGCGTAAGCAGCAGAGCGATCTACCTTTGTGCAGTCCTTCCCGGAGAATGCTCCGCCTCCGTGACGGGCATATCCGCCGTAGGTGTCCACAATAATCTTTCTTCCGGTCAGTCCGCTGTCTCCGTGGGGGCCTCCGATGACAAAACGGCCTGTGGGATTGATGAAGAACTTGGTGTTTGTGTCAATCATATCAGCCGGGAGCACCGGGTCAAAGATATAGCGCTTGACATCCTTATGGATCTGCTCCTGGGTCACCTTCTCGTCGTGCTGTGTGGAGAGGACAACTGCATCCAAGCGGAATGGTTTTCCTGCCTCATCGTACTCAACTGTGACCTGCGTCTTTCCGTCAGGACGCAGATACGGCAGAGTGCCGTTCTTTCTGACCTCTGTCAGGCGGCGTGCCAGCTTGTGAGCCAGAGAGATAGGGTACGGCATATACTCCTCCGTCTCATTTGTGGCAAAGCCGAACATCATTCCCTGATCGCCTGCTCCGATGGCATCGATCTCCTCGTCAGACATTCTGTGCTCCTTGGCCTCCAGTGCCCTGTCGACGCCCAGAGCAATATCGGCAGACTGCTCGTCGATGGCGGTCAGCACGCCGCAGGTGTCACAGTCAAAGCCGTACTTGGCGCGGTCATACCCGATTTCACGCACGGTTTCCCTGACGATTTTCTGAATATCAACATAGGCATTTGTTGTAATCTCACCCATTACCATAACAAGGCCTGTGGTCACTGCCGTCTCGCAGGCCACACGGCTCATGGGATCCTTTTCCATAAGAGCGTCCAGAATCGCATCGGAAATCTGATCACACATTTTGTCCGGATGGCCTTCTGTAACTGATTCGGATGTAAAAAGTAATTTCTCCACGTTGTTCCTCCTTCTTGAATTTCTCAGGGCGTATCTCCCATTTCCTGTCATGCCTGCTCTCTGCACCGCCCTGCTTCTCCTGTCCTCCATGCTCTCTCGCTGACAGGATACCGCTTCGGCCTGTTTGCAGGCAAAGAAAAAAGTCCGTAGCAATACGGACTTGATCTCATTTCTATCAATTCCTCTTATTGCTCGATTTGCCGCTCATGCGGTTCCTCGCTCAGGCTGGCACCTTCCGCTTCTGCGGGGTTGCCGTGACTTCTCAGATCCTTTGTATCTCCATCACTCTGAATAAGGGATATTACGCACTCTATTGATTTGCTGCGATTTGTATGATAGCCTACTCTCTCTCTGCTGTCAAGAGAATTTATGAAATTTTCATGTTTTTCCGCCGTCTGAGTTACCGGGTGACACACGCTTCAGGGAATCAGCGGCTTCCCCATCAGCCCACCTTGAGCCTGAATTTCTGGGCCTCCTTCTCGGAATCGACCTTCTCGATCATGGCTCCCAGGCCTCTCAGCTTCTCCTCAAAGTTCTCATAGCCTCTCTGGATGTAGCCGATCTCATCAACCACCGTGTAGCCCTCGGCAGCCAGGCCTGCAATCACCAGAGCGGCCCCGGCTCTCAAATCCGGCGCGTTGACCGTGGCTCCCGTAAAGCCCTTCACACCGTCGATGATCGCCACATTTCCTTCTACCTTGATGTTTCCGCCCATGCGGGACAGCTCATCCACATATTTAAACCTGTTTTCAAAAATGCTCTCTGTCACCACACTGGTTCCCTCTGCAAGAGCCAGAGTCACTGTGATCTGCGGCTGCATGTCAGTGGGGAATCCCGGATAGGGAAGGGTTTTAATATCCATATGCTTCTGGCGGGGTTTTCCAACCACCCGCACTGCCTCGTCAAACTCGGTCACCTCGCAGCCCATCTCAATCAGCTTGGCTGTAATGGCCTCCAGATGCTTGGGAATCACATTCTGCACCATAATGTCGCCGCGGGTAATAGCAGCCGCGCACATAAAGGTACCGGCCTCGATCTGATCCGGAATAATGGAGTACTCGGTTCCGTGAAGCCTCCTGACGCCCCTGATTCGGATAATATCCGTACCTGCTCCCTTGACATTGGCCCCCATGCTGTTTAAAAAGTTGGCCACATCCACCACGTGAGGCTCCTTGGCCGCATTTTCGATAATCGTCTCTCCCTCTGCCAGAGTAGCAGCCATCATCACGTTGATAGTCGCTCCAACGCTGACTACATCGAGATAGATATGGCTTCCCACCAGATCAATCGCGTGGGCCACAACAGCTCCCCGCTTCACCTCCACCTCAGCTCCCAGAGCCCGGAAGCCCTTGATGTGCTGGTCGATGGGACGGCTTCCGATATTGCAGCCTCCCGGCAACGGAACCTCGGCGCTCTTGTACTTTCCGAGGAGCGCTCCGATGAAATAATAGGAGGCGCGGATCTTCCTTATGTACTCATCGTCCACGCTGACCTCCTTGATATGTCTGGCGTTAATTCTTGCCGTGTGGCGGTCAATCCGGTCCACCCTCGCCCCGATCTCCTCGATGGCCTCCAGGAGTACATTGATATCCCGCACGTCAGGCAGGTTCTCTATCGTCACTTCTTCGTCGGTCATAATTGATGCAGCTAATATTCCCAGGGCAGCATTCTTTGCCCCGCTGATGGTGACTTCACCGACCAGGGGATTGCCGCCTTTCATGATATACTGTTCCATCTTGCACCTCTATCTATATCTGCAAACTATATCAGCAAACACAAAAGCCAGTTCTCTGACCTCTGCTGGTTCTTACATTTTCTTGACTTTTTATTAACTGATTATAACATATCAGCAGAATTTGTAAAGGTTAATGCCCATTTATTTCGCAGAGCGGCCTGAAAGCAGACAGGGCGGCGCTGCCAAAAATGGCCCTGCACCGCCCTGAATTCTGCCATTTTTTTCAGTCGCTCCCCTGGTTTTCCCACAGTCTTTTTTCTGTTTTGCCGATTTTAAGGCTGTTTCTATGGAAAATTTCTCCGCCCTTTCAAATCTGCATTCTCTACAGATCGGTGAGAAAGGCCACAAAGTCATTGCCTCCATTTGCATCAAACCAGGCAGCCGCATCATTCAGCCCCATCTTGTCTGTATAGGCCTCCTCCGTTCCGGGATGCCAGAGGCAGGAAATATTATACGTGTCATACCCGTAAATCAGCATGTAAGAACCATCGCCCGTATAGGCCGCCACCGGACAGCCCCGCCCCACAAAGTAGAGCACCTGGTTCAGGCTCAGTCCTTTCGCATCAATTATTGCTCCTCCATCTGAGGTTTCCAGCTCTCCTTCTGAAAATCCCCTGAGATAGCGGTCAATGTCCGGCGCCAGACTCTGGGGATCCCGGATCGTCCTGGTATCCGGCCTGTCCGCTCTGGCCCAGAATACACGCCCCGCCTCATCTGTGACAATTCCCATGCCGTCGTAGGCTGCTGCCACCGCATCCGCAAAATGCACAAACCTCCCCCGGAGTCTTCCCTCGCTGTAGGCATAATACTGCTTTTTCTCAAGAGGCGCGCTCTCCGTGACAGAAACTGTGTTGTTCTCCTCTGCCCTGACCTTTTCCGGTACCTCCAGGCGGATATCGGAACCTGAGACAGCCTGATCGAGCTGGACAAAATATACCCTGCCCTTTTCCTCCGATGCCAGATACCCGATTCCCGCCAGAGTATCCTCCTCCATCTCCTCGTTGCACACAAGGGTATCAGTTCCGGCTGACGTATAACTGTCCCCTGTCCGGGAGAGCTTCTGCAGATGCACACGGCTGTCCTGAATCTCCACATCTGTGATATAGACGCCCTCCTTCTCATATCTGGTCTGAATCTGCATGTCCTCCCCGGCGATTTCCAGGGCGTACATGGGCATCTGCGCTGCCCTTCCGTTGACAACCGCGCCTGTATTTTCCTCTGCAAGGCCGTAGACCAGATCGCTTCCCACAAAGCCCAGAATCCTGATGTTTTTTCCTTCCGGCGCATGAATCTGATCACTTCTTCCGGTCTTCAGATCCATCACATGCACGGTGGATGCGTCGTAGGCATCGGTGCCGTCCTGCCAGGCAATTCTGGACTGTCCGGCTCCCACTGCAAAATTTTCTTCAGTCAGTCCATCCGCCAGAATACGTGACTCCCTTGTTTCCATATTGACAGAATAGACGGAATTTCCCATCATCAGATAGAGGATTCCATTCTCCCCCAGATAGCTGAGCCTGTCAATGCCGAGCTGAAGCTCCTCGCTCCCCTCACCTGCCGGGAGATAGAGCCTCTCGGTCAGAGAATTATCCTCCGTTCGGTATCTCCACAGGGCAACCCCTACACTGCCCTCATGGCTGCCTCTGTTCATATAGCCGTTTACCAGAAAATCCACTTCTCCCTCATCACTCACGGACAGAATTTTCAGTCCATACCCAGTCACATCGATCATCTGCTCCGCTTCACTCTGCCTGAAAGAGAATATTCTTGTGTTCACCTGGTTTTCCCTGTCATACAGCCACAGCTCCCGGTTTGTCACAAACCCATGAAGGCTTCCGTTCGGGGACGTCATCTCCTGAAGGCCTGTCCCGTCTGAGATGCCAAGCATGATCCGCTTTCCCGAATAAAGAGCCGGATCCCCGTCAAACACCTGGTTCACGGTTCTGCTGTAATCCATCATATAGATTCTCTGCGTATTCCACTTCATGGTGAAATCTTCACAGACGTCATAATACTCTGCTGCCTCCCCGTCCTCCATGCGGGCCGCCACATAGCTGAGTCTCACACTGGCCATAATGCCCTGCATTTCCTTCAGCTCCACCTCCACAGTTCCGACCTTTTCCATCTCCAAGCTGCCCCATGTTATCTGATCAAAGCTGTTCTTTAACGTCACACTGCCCAGGGAACTGTTGTCTGCCGAAGCATCTGTCTCCAGATAAGCAGTCAGATCGGAGGCATTCTCATAGTGGAAGGTGTTATCTGAAAAGGTCTCCGCCAGTGAGAGCATATCCCCCAGATAGGTGCTGTCCGTCCAGACAATCCTTGTATAGTAGTAGATGGCCGGCTGGTTTTCCGTAGCTATGGCCAGCGTAAGAATATACTCCCTGTCCTTGTCAATCAGGTTCTGGATGGGCAGGATCGCCACCGCCTCCTCGGAACCCTCGTCCTGATGCCAGTTCTTTACCACTGTTCTCTCGATCAGTCTCTCGTCCTCCATGCTCCTGATCTCGTACTGCACGCCTGTAATCCTGCTGTCCAGATTATAGAAATCTACCGTAAGGCGGCGATCCTGTGGGATCACAGTCAGGCTTCCTCTTCCGGCGCTGTCCCTGTCATCCTCCCGGAAGCCATAAAGAGGGTTCATCTGCCGGCCGCACATCTCCATGTAGGCTGCAGGCAGGTCGGCATCCTCGATAGGTGTATATGCCGTTTCCTCCCTCCTCTCTCCCCGCAGCGGCAGGCCCACATAGGCCGCCCCCGCAGCAGCTGCCAGCAAAACTGCCGCGCCTATAATCCAAATTTTTTTGCTGAATCGTTTCATTTATGTTCATCCTCAACCATCGGTTTTGTGTATCGCATGATTTATCTTTCTCTGAGCCTGCAGAGCCGGGCTGCACACACTGCCAAACAGCTCTGCCCGCCGCTTTCCTGTCCGCACCATATTGTCAGGAGCTGTCAGAATGCAGGGTTTCGACACTCTTAGTATGGCAGATTGTTTCCCTGATATAATCTCTTTTTCTCCTGTTTCCAGGCGGAAAATCGCTGCTCTGCATGGCAGTGAAGGCCCCTGTTTCTTCCATCCCGGCTGCTTTCGGCGCCTTTTTATAGATGGAATTGCCTTTTCGGCCATTATAGCATATTTACCGATTATTTAACAAGGAAAAGACAGCGTTTCCCTGTCCCTCCCTCCAGAGAGACGGCTGGAAAAGGGCGCCGACCGTATCGGCGCCCTGTAAACACCATGGCTTACGCCATACTGCTCCGTTTTCAGAGAGCAGAATCCGTTCTGCCTGTCAGCCGCAGTTTCTGTGCAGACATCTCCTGTGCTGCACCTCTCCTAACAGGAGAAGCATAATGATATCGGAAAGCTCCGCCTCTCCCCTTTTTCCCGGCCGGCTCGGCGGCGGGCCCCACGGGCGATCCGGCGGCGGCGGACCCCACGGACGATCCGGCGGCGGGCCCCACGGACGATCCGGCGGCGGCGGACCCCACGGACGGTTCGGCGGCGGCGGGCCCCACGGACGGTTCGGCGGCGGCGGGCCCCACGGACGGTTCGGCGGCGGCGGACCCACAGGGCGGCGGCCGCGATTCAGATTCTCTGCCCTGACCGGTTCCTCCCGTCCTGCTTTCTCCCGTTCCTCTGTCTCCATCGTGTGAAGGGTCACCTCTAAGACAGGTCTCCCGGAAAAGTTGTCCTGCCCGGCTCTGCTCTGACCATATGTCCCCGGATTTCCCGTGATTACTGTCCCGCTGTATGGGCTTAAACTGTCCCCAAAAGAACCGCGCCATGAATGCCGTCCTGCCCCATACCTGGGGAGCTCATATGTTTCCACCATTTCATCTCTCTGTGCCGAGGCGGCCCGAAGCCCCCCTGCCCCTTTGCCGTCCGGCTCCTCCTGTGCCTCCGGACCGCAGCACCTGTTTTCTGGGAACGGAAGAATATTGCCGTTCTGCGTTTCCTTTTCTGCACCTGCACCGTTCCCTGTCTCCGTTTTTTCTCCTGTTATACTCTGAGCAATTTCACGGCAGATCCGTTCTATGGCAGTCCGATCCGGGAATTCATCATATATCAGGCTGCCCTGATAATCCAGGCGGTCACAGGCCGCCCTCACTCTGGCCCTCAGCTCTCTGAGTCCTGCCGGATAGAAACCGGAAAAGTACTCATAATCTCTCAGCGTTTCCATCAGCCCATTCTTCTCTGGCTCAAACGGTCCCGCCTGCTGCCGCCCGTCAGCGCCGCCCCCGCCCTCTTCCGAAATCGGGGCGGCACCGGACGGATGGCTGTCAAAAAAATTCTGCATATGATACGGCTCCTCCTGTTTACATAGAGTTATATGGTATCATATGCAGAATCTCTGCTGTTTTTTCCGTTTTCTTATTGTGAAACTATTTTCCGGACTTTAAAACAGGTGTTCCGGGTACACACCGCTCTCGCAGAGCTTTCGGATCTCACGGCTCACAGATTCCCTGTCCTCTCTGTAGGTAACACCAAACCACCGGTCCTTCGTCTCCAGCACTCTTACCCTTGCCCTTCCCTCCCGAATCATCTGGTCAATGATCGTCGGAAGCAGATACTCCGATTTCAGATCCCCTTCTTTAAGGCCTGACAGAAACTTCGGAAATCCTTCTTCGAGAGCTTCCATAAAGGCCGGAGTCAGCCCCCACATATTCATGGAAACGTGCTGGCTGCCCGAAACTCTGACCGGATTTCCCTCCCTGTCAGAAGCTGTAAGAATTCCGCCCTTTTTTTCTATATTATAGGTCTCTGTCACACTCTCTAAAATCCCGTCCTCCCCGACGCGGCAGACTCCGCGGGTCACTCCTCCGTTTTCACTGAGCGTGTTTGAGAGAATAAAGCCTGCCATGCAGATGTCGTAGGCCTCCCCAGTGTCCTCACCGGCATTCACCATATAATCATGGATCAGGCGGAAGGCCTCTTTCCCGTAATAGTCATCTGCATTGATAACGAGAAACGGCTCTCTTACCAGCTCCTTTGCACTCAGTACCGCCTGTCCCGTTCCCCACGGCTTCGTCCTTCCCTCTGGAAGGCAGAAGCCCTCCGGAAGATCAGTAAGCTCCTGGAATGCATAGGAGACTGGCGCGATTTTCTCTATCCTGTTTCCTATAATCTCTCTGAACTCTCTCTCCAGGTCTTTCCTGATGATAAATACAATCCGGTTAAAGCCTGCCTCAAGGGCATCATGGATAGAGTAATCCATAATTATTTCACCGCCGGGTCCCACAGGCTCCAGCTGCTTGATCCCGCCTCCGAAACGGCTTCCGATACCTGCTGCCATAATGACCAGTGATGTCTCTTTCATAATCCCTCTCCTGTTTTCTGCTTATTTTTCTCCTGCACGTAAGCAGCCTTATATTATGGACAGTTTAACACATCGCTGTCTTTATTTCTACCCCTTTATTTGCGCCCTCACTCTGCCTCTCCTGTCTTTGACAGGCTTTGGCAGTCCCTGAACATTCTGTCCGTCGGCAGCTGATGCAGAATCCTCTGTGGGGTGAAGCAGAGCTTCTGTTCAGATTCACAAATGTGTTGGAAAATTGGAAAATGATCTGCCAAAACCAGGAGATTGTATGGTATCATATAGATACAGCTCATTTACCGGCATATATGGCCGGTGGCCGCAGAACATTTCTTGCCGCCGGGCAGTGAGGGTCTGCTTTTTTATGACAGAATGGATCCTGCAGCCGTGGGGCGAGGCGTTTTGAAGACGCTTTGATAATACAGGAGAGAAAGGGGTATACGGCATGACTACGAGATATATGCTGATACAGTTAATTGGATTTACCGGAACTTTGCTGTTCTTCTTTTCCTATCAGTGCAGGAGCAACCGCAACCTGTTCCGTATACAGTTCCTGTCTTATTTTATCTATACCGTCCATCTGGTTCTTCTTGGGGCTGTAACGGGAGGCGTCAGCTATATTATTAATACCTTCCGTTCTCTGTGCCTGGGGGGAAGGTGGAAGTTTGCCAAAGGCTGGGGAATGTGTATCGTGATCTGCGTCCTGCAGATTCTGGCCCTTGTTTTTACATGGTCTGGGTGGATATCCATTTTGCCGATTGCCGCAAACATCGCGTCCACCATTGCAGGATATTCCCATAACCCGCGTAAGATCCGAATAGCCGGTATGTTCATTAATTCCCCCCTCTGGATTGTCTACAATTTCATGTCCGGTTCCCTGGCCGGGATCCTTGACGAGATCGTGACTGAAATTTCACTGGTTGTTTCTGTCCTTCGGTTTGGATGGAAGTCCCTGGACCGGGTTGAGGATTCATAAGCTCCGCCCTTGCTTTTCACAGGCAGTATCTTCTCTGTGCGGAATCATCCGGTATTGCCCGCAGCGGCGATCACTGGTATACTGAAAGAATCTCTGTACCCTCCTCTTTACGGCAGCAAGGCACACCGGCTGCCGTTCCCGGGGGTACTGTTTGATCCGTCAGAATCAGGAGGTTGATATTATGAATGATGCAAGCATCTATCTGTCCAGCGAGGAAAAGCAGGCCTTTCTGACCTCCCTTCCCTTTTACAGCCGCCTGTCCGGCAATGAGCGGACACTTCTGTCCGATCGTCTCCTACTCTCCCGCTATCCGGCCGGAAGCTCCATCTGCTCCCTGGAAGCCCAGTGCCTTGGAACTATCTTTGTCAAAAAAGGGATCCTTCGCCTGTATCTGCTCTCCGGCGACGGGCGGGAAGCTACCATCTGCCGCCTGCGTGACGGGGAGGTATGCCTGCTGTCCGCCTCCTGTCTGATGTCTGCCATCACCTTTGACGTTCAGATCGAGGCAGAAACAGACTGCGATCTCTATATCATCCCCTCCTCTGCCTTTGCTGTTCTGATGAACGCCAACATCTTCGTGGAAAATTTTGCCTACAAGTCCATGACCGAGCGGTTTTCCGACGTGGTGGCGGCCATGGAACGGATGTTCTTCATGAGCCTCAGGCAGCGCATCGCTGCCTTCCTTCTGGACGAGGCAGCTGTCCAGAGGCAGGACTGCCTGTCTCTCACCCAGGAGCAGCTGGCCAGAGCGATCGGAAGCGCCAGGGAGGCTGTCAGCCGCAATTTAAAGCAGATGGCTTCCGAAGGCCTGATCCAGGTATCCAGAGGCCAGATCTGCATTCTGAATAAACCTGCTCTGTATGCTGCTGTCCAGCAGCAGAAATAGTCCTTGCAGTCGGCCAGTAAAATCAGACTCTTCCTATAGAAATGCTCTCCCGCAGGCGTCAGAGTAAACTTCCTGTTTTTTCTCTCCAGCAGAGAAAAGCCCCGTTCTGTTTCCAGTGCCTTAATTTGCTGTGAAATGGCAGACTGAGAAATATGACACTCCTCAGCGGCCTCTGAAAAACTGTTATTGCGCACAACAGCCTGAAAATATCTGATTTGCCGCAGCAATCGCAACACCTCCCGGATAGACTGAATCTGATTTTATTCTAGCACACTGCTGCGAACCAGCGAAAGATGAGAGAAAAAAGGGTGTCCTCCTTCCTGCCTCCTGCAGAAAAACGGCTCTCCGCAGGAAAAAGGGAAGAATTTACAGCTCCAGCAAGGTCGCTGCAAATTCTTCCCTTTTTCTCTCTTATTTCTCTATTTGAGCCTTTTCCGACCACTTTCATCCTTCCCCTGCGCAGCCCTACTCCCTTCTCACAGGCAGCTTCCCGCAGGAATGCGATGAAAGGTCTCCTATTTCATGGCGTCCTCCAGCACCTGTCTGGACTGCACTCCCACAAAGCGCTGCTGTTCCTTTCCATCCTTAAATACAATCAGCGTCGGAATAGACATCACTCCAAACCGTCCGGCCAGACCCATCTGCTCGTCAATATTGACCTTGCCTACGTGGTAGCCCTCCTCTGCCATCTTTTCCACAATGGGAAGCTGCATCCGGCATGGAGCACACCAGGGCGCCCAGAAGTCTACCAACATGGGGCTGCCTTCTCCTATATTTTTTAACTCCTCATCAAAATTTTTGTCTGTCAGAATTTTTTCCATCTCTCTCTTCCTTTCTGCCTGAACGCCTTGAGACGGCGCTTTCTTAAAGATGCCCTTCGGCTGTGCTCCGGCGGCCTGGGCTCTGCAGTCTTTTATAACAGTATGCCCTTTTTTCATATTTTTAGCATCTGTCCTGCCTCCGTCGCAGCCTGTTGTTTCTGTCTGTTGTTTCTATCTGTTGTTTCTATCTGTTTTCATTATACGCACCGACCTGATTTCTGTCTGTGACCTGGTCACACAGATACAAACACAGCTTATCTCCAGTTCCATCTGCCGAACTGAAGCGTCGTCTTTTCTCCAGCTTCCGATGGCCCCCGGAACAGTGATGCTGCCAGGTCTTTCTTTTATCCTGCCGCCGGAAACCTGCAGACTCTGACCTGCTCAAAATGGTTATTCTGCACATACCAGACGGCCTGCTCCCTGGCGGAGAAGACGAAGGAAACCCTGGTAGCCCAGGGCCCCTCCTGCCGGACGGCATGGAGAAGGGAAAATGCGTCTGATACCCCAAAGGTATTTCCATATTGACTCAGAATCCTCACAGCTCTTTCGTAGCGGTCATCCCCGGGAACCAGGAACGGGCGGGTGCTTTCCGGGGAGAGCAGGGAATAGTTTGTCATGAGAGAGTACCTTCCCGTATCTTCCCGGCAGCCAATTCCAGGCTCAATCACCAGCGTGCGCCCTCTTCTGTCGGACAGCACAGCCTGCATGGTCGCGTCCGGTGCATAGACGATCTTTTTTGTCCCGGCGATGGAACAGGCCTCGTCGAAGGTAATCTGCGCCCGGATGAACTGTTCGGTCAGTTCGGAGACTGTCACACAGTCTTCCCCGTCCTTGCAGACCCCTGCAGGATTTCCATGGACATACAGCAGCGTTCCGGCATTGCCGTTTCGGTGAACGCCGTGATAGGCATGCCTCACTCCGTCAGGGCGCAGGATGCCAATATAAAATCTGTCCTCTTCCTCCATCACCTGATGATCCCATACAGCGGGATCAATATCAAAATTAAACCCGGTGAGCACCTCATCCCCTCGGTAGACAAATCTCGTACACATAGCCTTCCTCCTCACAGTTTTTTCTTTTTATCATACTTTGGCTGTTCTCGCAGAGCAAGCCGCCGGACTTTACAGAATGAAACTGTATCAGGCAGAAATGTCGTCCGAATAGAGGAGTCTGTTCTGAGATCTCCCCCGGCGGGGCATGTGTGTACTCACGGAGTGCCTTTATTCTGCGGGACACAATTTCTTTTGAACGGAATAAATCTTTGTAAGAGCAAAAAGACAGGGGCCCTTCCCTGAGGCCCCTGCCGGTTATTTCTTATAAATGATTTTTCGTATGGCAGATACAGACAGACAGTATTTTTCCGCCAGCTCCTCTGCAGAGACCCCCTTCCGGTACTCCGCCGTGATCCGGCTGTTTCTCTGCTGCAGTTCCTGCCGGTACCCGGATACTTCTCCCCACCGCTTTTGCTGTGCCTGATCTGTGGGAACGTAGATATATCCGCCCTGGATATACCTCTGCAGCTCCCTGACCAGCGGCTCGGGCAGAAGAACCCTTGCATTGATATATTTCATGCAGGCTTCCTCCCTGAAAGAATTGTCAGGAGGCAAAGCCGGCATCTTCTTCTGCGACTGTTAATCCTCCATGCAAGCGTCGCAGCCTGCCGGCTTTGCATGGAGCCATGCTTCGTTGAGTTTCATCTGCACCCCTTCCTTCTGCCATTAACCTGCCCTGTCTTGCGCCCCGCCATCTTCCCGGTAATCGTTTAATCCCGCTTCAAAAGACCGGAGATCCGTTTGTACAGGAGAAAGGTGACAAGGCCGTTAATTCCTGCCTTAATAATATTAAATCCTATGATAAAGGCCATCAGATCCCATACCACTTCCCTCGTCACGCCCATAAACAGAGGCGTGATAATCAGGTTTGCGCCCATCATGACAGCAGCCATGGCTGCTGTGCCTGCTGCCAGCCCGATCACGGCAAAGGTTTTTGTCTTTTTCCTGTGGTAGATGGTTCCGGCCACCACGACAAGTGTTCCTGTGGCGATCAGATGCATAAGTATCCCGTAGAGTCCGCTCCCTGCGCTGACCGTGACGCCCTGGATCACCGAGGTCACAAGTGTGAGTGCCAGGCCCGCAGCCGGACCAAAGGTAAAGGTTCCTATTAAAATCGGAATGTCAGCCGGATCATACTCCAGAAATGCAACCGCCGGAAACAGCGGAAAGTGGATGAGGTACACAAGCACAATGGAAACTGCCACAAGGGAACCCATCTTTACAAGGCGCAGCGTCTGATCCCTGCCTGTCTGAGAATAACTGGTCATCGTTTTGTTCATCTTCAAATTCCTCCTGATAGAAAAGTATGCCTGCAGTTCCTGCTTCTGTGATTGACTCTCCCGGTTCCTTACGGGACGTCTCCCGAAACCTCCGGTCTGCACAGAGATGAGCCTTCACAAAAACAGACCTGCCGGGCCGTCGGCCCTGAATGCTGTGATATAGAAAAGAATCTGACAGGAAACAAAAAGGTCCTGAAAATAAATTTCAAGACCAGAAAAATACATAACCGTATTTTTGTTTCTTTCATCCGGACTGTACCGTTGGTATGGGGTTCCCACCCATTCTGCCCTCCAAAGGAAAGCTCGCGGACTCGAAGCCGACGCTCATCACCGCCAGTGAGGAATTTCACCTCGCCCTGAAACAGATTTTTCTACTACATAGTAGCACGTATCAGAAGCGGTGTCAAATATTTATCACGATTTCCTCCTCTGTCCTCCCCTTCCATTCCCTCCCTTCTCCCTTTCCCTGTCACCTCTCCCACCCCCGCAAAAGAAACCCTAGCTTATCTCCTCCGCCTGACGTTTCTTTCCCCTGGTATAAAAGAAAAACTCAGAAACCGTTTCCCGGTTTCTGAGTTTTTACTTTTATGGCTTATCTGCCTTTTCTTTATAGTGATGTGCCTCCTCCAGCATCATATCTTTCACCTTCATGAGCCGGATCTGGGTACTCCTCTCGTTCTCATCCAGCTTCATGGTAATATACTTGATATTTCTCTGGGTTTCCGGAATGATGACATGTTCCAGCGCATTTACTCTCCTTCTGGTTTTTTCAATCTCTGCGGCCATGAGCTGGCAGGCTTTCTCAGTCTGTGCAAGTTTCAGCATCTCCGGCAGCACATCCTGCAGAGACTTTACGGCCCCGTCCAGATCGCTGGACGTAAAGGCAAAGCCGTAGGGATAAATATCATTCTCATCGGCCGTCCTGGTCTTATACTCAAACACAGGTATGTCCACGCTCATGACATTCTTTTTCCCGGCTTCCAGATACACCTCCTGCTTCGGCGCCATCAGTGCGGTGTTCAGGGCCTGCTCGCTCATCCCCGCCCTGGCAATGACAAAGTTTAAATTCGCGCTCCGTATTCCTCCCTCCACCTTCTGTCTGAGGGCCATATTTTCCCTGACCAGATCGAGGAACTGGCGCATCAGCTCATCACGCTTATCTTTCAAAAGTTTATGGCCTCTCACCGCTGTGGTCAGCTTTTTTTTGAGCCTTGTAAGCTCCATTCTGGTGGGATTCACCTGGGTCTGAGCCATGCTTCACACCTCCCCTATTCCTTCCCGTAGTACATATCCAGGAACTTGTCGTCAATTCTCTTCAGCTCGCTTCTGGGAAGGATGGAGAGCAGCTTCCAGCCAATCTTTAAGGTTTCCTCAATGCTCCTGTCTGTCTCATAGCCCTGGGAAACGTACTCCTTCTCAAAGGCGTCGGCAAATTTCGCGTAAATCAGATCCACATCGGACAGGGCCGCCTCACCCAGAATAACCATCAGCTCCTTAGCCTCCTTGCCCCTTGCGTAGGCTGCAAAGAGCTGGTTCATGGTGTTGGAGTGGTCGGCTCTCGTCTTTCCCTCTCCGATTCCCTTGTCCTTCAGACGGGACAGGGACGGAAGCACGTCGATGGGCGGCATGACGCCCTTTCTGTAGAGCTCCCGGCTCAGGATGATCTGTCCCTCTGTGATGTAGCCTGTCAGGTCCGGGATCGGATGGGTCTTATCATCCTCGGGCATGGTGAGAATCGGAATCATGGTAATGGAGCCTGTTTTCCCGCTCTGCCGCCCTGCTCTCTCATAGATGGAGGCCAGATCCGTATACATGTAACCTGGGTAGCCGCGGCGCCCCGGAACCTCCTTCCTGGCTGCCGAGATCTCCCTCAGGGCATCGGCATAGTTTGTAATATCCGTCAGAATAACCAGCACGTGCATATTTTTTTCAAAGGCCAGGTACTCCGCCGCCGTCAGAGCCATCTTCGGGGTGGCGATTCGCTCTACGGCCGGATCGTTTGCCAGATTGATAAAGAGGACGGTCCGATCGATGGCTCCCGTCTCCTTAAAGCTCTCCGTAAAGAAATGGGACTCCTCGAAGGTAATTCCCATGGCCGCGAAGACAACGGCAAACTGCTCGTCTGTCCCCCGCACCTTGGCCTGTCTTGCAATCTGGGCCGCCAGGTTTGCGTGAGGAAGGCCGGAAGCCGAAAAGATCGGCAGCTTCTGGCCTCTTACCAGAGTATTCAGTCCGTCGATGGCGGAAACTCCCGTCTGGATAAACTCCTGGGGATAGCTTCTGGCGGCAGGGTTCATGGGAAGTCCGTTAATGTCCCTTCTCTCGTCCGGAAGGATCTCAGGCCCTCCGTCGATGGGGCGGCCCAGCCCGTCAAACACGCGCCCCAGCATATCCTCGGACACGCCAAGCTCCATGGTCCTTCCCAGGAAGCGCACCTTGCTGTTGGAAAGGTTGATTCCTGTGGAGTTCTCAAACAGCTGTACCAGAGCGTTGCCCCCGTCGATCTCAAGGACCTTGCAGCGCCTTGTCTCTCCGTTTGCCAGCTCAATCTCTCCCAGCTCGTCGTAGGTCACGTTCTCAACGCCCCGCACCAGCATCAGAGGACCTGCAACCTCCTGTATGGTTCTGTATTCCTTTGGCATTTAGAAGTCCTCCCTTCTGAGCACGTCTTCTATTTCCTTCCCGAGCTCCTCTTTAACTGCCTCGTATTCCCTCTCAGTCTCGTCATCCGCCACGTATTTGAAGCGGCCGATCTTCTCCCGCACAGGCATCTTGATCAGCCCCTGTACGTTTGCCCCGTTTTCCAGGGCCTTCCCTGACTCATCGTAGAAGGCGAGCACCAGTTTCATCATGAGGAACTGCTTTCTCAGGGACGTATAAGTGTCAGTCTCGTGGAAGGAGTTCTGGTGCAGAAAGTCCTCGCGGATGGAACGGGCCGCCTCCATCTTAAGGCGGTCAGAAGGCGACAGCGCATCCATGCCGACCATCTTTACAATCTCCTCCAGCTCTGCTTCCTCCTGCAGAAGACTCATCATGCCCTGACGGCAGGCCATCCATTCGGGCGAAACGTGTTCGTTGAACCACCTGCCCATGTTGTCCACATAGAGCGAATAGCTGGTCAGCCAATTGATAGCCGGGAAATGCCTCTTGTAAGCCAGGGACGAGTCAAGCCCCCAGAATACCTTCACGATGCGCAGCGTCGCCTGGGAAACAGGCTCGGAAATGTCGCCTCCCGGCGGGGAAACGGCTCCGATGGCGGACAGAGCTCCCTCTCTGCCGTCCTTTCCTTTGCAGATCACATGGCCCGCCCTCTCGTAGAACTGAGCCAGACGGCTTCCCAGGTAAGCCGGGTATCCCTCCTCGCCGGGCATCTCCTCCAGACGTCCTGACATCTCCCTGAGAGCCTCGGCCCAGCGGGAGGTGGAATCGGCCATCAGGGCCACCGAGTAGCCCATATCCCGGAAGTACTCCGCAATCGTAATTCCCGTGTAGATGGAAGCCTCCCTGGCAGCCACCGGCATATCGGAGGTGTTGGCGATTAACACCGTCCTCTGCATCAGAGAATGACCTGTCTTCGGATCCTTTAACTCCGGAAACTCGTTTAATACATCCGTCATCTCATTTCCCCGCTCGCCGCAGCCGATGTAGACCACAATATCCGCCTCTGCCCACTTGGCCAGCTGGTGCTGGATCACGGTCTTGCCGCTTCCGAACGGGCCCGGAACTGCGGCCACGCCGCCCTTGGCAATGGGGAAAAAGGCGTCAATAACTCTCTGGCCTGTCACAAGCGGCATCTCCGGCGGCAGTTTTTTCTGGTAGGGCCGCCCCTGTCTGACCGGCCATCTCTGCATCAGAGTCAGCTCCCTGTCTCCGCTTTCCGTGGATATGACAGCCACTGTCTCCTCCACCGTAAACTCGCCTGACCGGATCTCCTTTACGGTACCCTTCACGCCGTTTGGAACCATGATCTTGTGTACGACCACAATGGTCTCCTGCACGGTTCCGATAATATCTCCGGCCTCCACCTCATCGCCGGTCTTCACCGTGGGAATGAAATTCCATTTCAGGTCACGCTTTAAGGAGGGAACCTCGACCCCCCTCTTCAGGTTATTGCTCCCTGTTATCTTCATAATATCGTCCAGGGGACGCTGGATTCCGTCGTAAATACTCGTGATGAGACCCGGCCCCAGCTCTGCGGACAGCGGCATATCCATGGACTCCACCGGCTCCCCCGGCCCCAGTCCCGAGGTCTCCTCGTAAACCTGGATATACGCCTGATCCCCGTGTATCTCAATGATCTCTCCGATCAGCCGCTGGCTGCTGACCCGGACTACGTCGTACATGTTTGCGTCCCGCATCCCCTCCGCAATTACCAGCGGGCCTGCTACCTTTTTAATCACACCTCTGCTCATTGGAAGGCTTCACCCACCTTTCTTCTAATCTCTTCTCTGTCAGCCCGGCTGCACTCCGCCGAACAATATATCCGATCCCACTGCCTGCTCCACAGAACTCTTGACCCCCTCGATTCCCCTGCCCGTATTCCCGGACACACCGGGAATCAGGATGACAGAGGGGAGCAGACTCTCCTTATACTTCTCAATCGCGTGGCTGATACCGGCGGCCGCCGCCTCTGTAATATAGATGACGGCGTAATCTCCGGAGGCCAGACGGTAAAACAGCTTTTCCGCTTCCCCTGCTTCCTTAACGGGAAATGTGTCGAGTCCCAGGGCAGCAAAGCCGTAAATGCTGTCGTAATCTCCGATGACTGCTATCTTATACATACATTTCCCTGATCCTTTCCCTGATCCTCTCATCCGGAAGGCCGTTCAGCTTCCCTGTCAGGATGATCCGCACAGTTTTAATCTCGTTTTCTCTGGCAAGCAGATAGGCCACCAGAGGGCCTGCCGAAAATGGGTTGTACTTCTGCGGCTTGATAGACTCAATCAGCTGGTTGTCGCACCACCGTTCAAAGGCTGAGGCCGACTCCTTCAAAGCCTCCGCCCCGTCCTTATAGGCCGTCTCCCCCAGATATTCACAGATAGCCGAAACGCCGGACAGAGCCGCCATGGCCAGCCTCTCAACGTCCAGGCTGTCGCAGGGAGCCATGGCCCGGCGCATAAATTCCAGCTCCTTTCCCGTTTTCTGGGAACGGACGGCAATCTTGATGTCGGCGACCGCTGTCACCGACTCGGTGTAGGCCAGAATCACCGGCTCCCTGCTTTTTTTTCCTTCGCTGCAGATAGCCTCAAGAGCCGCCCGATCCACAATCACATCACAGGCCTGCCCGTCTCCCGTGTGAAGAAAGGTTTCACAGGCCTCCCTGGCCGCCTTCCTCATATGCTCCGGAAGGGCGTCAAAATCCTTTTCTGCCACGATCCGCTCCATTTCCTTTCCGTCCACAGCACAGTCATCATAGTAGACAGAGCCGTGGAAATCAGAGCTCACCGACTCCTTGATGGCAGCCTTCAGATTGTGGTAGAGGTTCTGATAAGTCAGCACAGACAGGATCTGATCCTCTCCTCTCAGAAGCTCCTTTACCGTTTTCTGGGCCTTTTCCCGCTCAGCCTCCAGAATCTCCTCCCCCGTCTGGGACGGATTTCCGGTTCCCCATCCCTTCTCAGCCAGGAAGGCCAGACAGCCCTCATAGGATTTCACGGCCATCAGCTGTTCTATGACAGAGGAGGAAAAGAGCGTCATTTCCATGGCGCGGATGCGCGCAACCGCATATGTGTAATTTTTATCAGACATTCGCTGTCCTCCTTCCATGCCCTCTCAATGTTCTCACGCCCCGGCTTTTTCCTGCAGTGTCAGCCGGGACTGCAGCATTCAGAGTCCCACCTGTCACCGGCTGTCTTGCTGTGCCCTTCCAAACAGCAGTCCGGAAACCTGGTCAGAAAGCTCATCTCTCCTGGCTGCAAACAGCGCCTCAAAGGAGCAGTTCTCCTCCACCCCTCCGTAAACCAGAACAAAGCCTCCGCTGATGGAAACCGGGTGTTCGGAAAGCCTTATGCTGCCTCCCTTTTGCTCTGCTGCCTTTTGCAGCCTATCCTCAAAGTCCTCCGGCATACGCTCTGAATCCCGTTCAGAAAAACAGATTTCCCCTTCCTCGGGAAGCAGAAAGCGCTCTGCCATTTTTTCTATCAGTGCAAAGTATTCCCTGTCTTCCATATGCAGAAGAGTTTCACGGGCCTTCTCGATAAGACTGTTTATCATCTCCTGCTTTGCAGCCAGAAGCATCTGGCGTTTTTTCAGTGCGGCCGAGGACTCTGCCCTGGCGCGCCTGTTCTTCTGCTCAAGCTGTGATTTTTCGCCCGCCTCTTCTCTCATTTTTTCAATACTGTCCCTGGCTTCCTGAAGGATTTTCTCCGCCTCAGCCTCTGCCGCGTCCCGGATTTCCCCGGCCTGCCTCCTGGCATCCTCGAGGATCCGGTTTGTGATTTTTTCCAGTCCCGTCATACTGCCTCTCCCTCCATGTCCAGTCAAACTGCGTGTTTCCTGTTTACCTGGCTACAGCGCGCTGACCGCCAGAATAGACACGAGGAGGGCCAGAATGGCGTAGGTCTCTACCATGGCCGGAAACAGCATGGCCTTTCCGAACTGCTCCGGTTTCTTTGCGACAATGCCGATGGAGGCGACAGCTGTCCTGCCCTGATGAATAGCAGAAATCAAACCCACAATGCCGATCGGAAGGCAGGCCAGGAAGTAGAGAAGCCCCTGAGCCAGAGACATATCCATGTCCGCTCCGCCTCCTAACAGTCCGATGCCGGAAAGCACCAGGAAGCCTACCAGAAGTCCGTAGATGCCCTGGGTTCCCGGGAGAAGCTGCAGGATAAGTACCTTGGCAAACTTGGACGGATCCTCCGTCACAACGCCTGCGGCGGCCTGTCCTGCCATACCTACGCCGATGGCAGAGCCGATGCCCGCAAGTCCTACCGCTACCGCTGCGCCCAACAATGCAAATACAATACCCATACTGCTCATAATTAATCCTCCTTAATATCTACATATTTCGTAGTTCTGCGAAACGGCTCGAACATGCGGCCTCCGCCCTCATAAAATTTTCCGAAAAATTCCACATACTGCAGACGGCAGGTGTGTACGTAGGCCCCCAGAAGGTTGATGGCCAGATTGAACACATGACCCACCAGGAACACCAGAATGAACACCACCGCCCCCAGGATTCCGTTTCCCGCCATGCTCCCCATCTGGTTGATAACTGAGGCGATAACTCCCGTCGCAAGCCCCAGGGCCAGAAGTCTTGAGTAGGACAGCACGTCTGACAGCCAGCCTGTAATGTTGTAGAGATCGTAAGCCCCCAGCGCAAGCCTGAGAGCCGGATTCCTGCTGCTTCTCCCTGACATGAGAAGGATTCCTGCTGCCCCGAAAATGGCCAGTATCCTTGCCAGTGTATTCACGGGCGCCGGGAACACGATATTCATCTGTGCCATGGATGCGAACAGTTCAGAGGGAACCAGAATCAGGATCAGCCCGATCAGCAGGCAGTACCACAGCACCACGTCGCAGAAAAAGTCGAGAACCTTTCTGTCCCGGAGGAGCATATATCCCTTGATTCCAAGTCCCAGGAACAGATGAAGCACACCGAACAGCATGGACATCACAAGCATTTTCATGGGATCATGCAAGGGCACAAACCAGACTGCCGGAATGGTTATCTCGCGCCCAAAAAAGGTTCTGGATACCACATCTGCTGCATCTCCGAAGTAGCCCCCGAACATGACGCCCCAGAACAGGGTGGAAATTCCGCAGTACATAAAGAGCCGGACAGATTTTCTCAGTCCGCTGTCCATCCACGGAAATTTCTTCAGCGCCGCAAAGCAGGCAATAAATACGATCAGCCCATAGGCTGCATCGGACAGCATCAGGCCGAAAAAGAAAATATAGCAGAGGGACATCACCGATGTAGGATCGATCTCCCCCTTTGCCGGGAGCCCGAAGGAGGCAGTCACTCCCTCTGCCGACTCTGCCAGCGTACTGTTTTTCAGCAGTACCGGAGCCTCCTCGTCCTCAGGAATCTCCTGGACCTGGACGTAAAGCTCAAAGCGGCTGTTCAGCCTGTCTGCCAGCTTATCCGCCTCTGTCTCCGGCACATAGCCAGTAATCAGGATTGTCTGCTTCGACTGAAGCATCTCTCCCATTGCCCTGTATTTTTCCGCGCGCACTCTGTAAAAATCGGAGAGCATCTTCAAATTCTCTCTGCTTGTACCGTAGGCTGTAAGCTTCCCTGCCGTCCCCCTAATATTGTCTCCCAGCTTTTTAATCTCCTCTTCCAGCTCTTCCCTGTACACAGCAGGGATCTCATCCACTGCCTGAGCGGGCCGGGCGAAACCTATGGCCCGAAGAGCCTCCTCCACCCGGGGTGCCTCCTCTCTCAGACATAAAACTGCTATGCAGGTCTGATCTCGGTCCCTTCCTGCAATTTCCACATGGACATCTGCCTCAGGGGCCTTCTGTGCCAGCTTTTCGCAGAGAAGCTCCAGCGTCATCTCCCCTCCCACGGTACCTATGAAAAGGGCTGTTCGCTCTGTCCCGGCGGCTTTCATGGATACATCAAGTCCCAGCCACGGAACAAGGGTCTCCTGCTGTGCCTGCAGCCTGGCCACAGAGGCCTTGTCCTCTGCAATCTGCCGGCTGTAGTCCAGGATCTGCTTTGCGTCCTCAAGTACCTTTTCATGGTTCTCGCTAAGCGTCTGAAAGGCCTCCCGCGAGGCCTGCCTTTTCCCCTCAAGAGCGGCAAAAATCGAGGTTTTCTCCGGAACATACTGTCCCAGCGCTTCCAGGGCCTGCTCTGCTGTCAGCGCATTCCTCTCGCATAGCTGACGCTCTGAACCTGTGTCAGGCCTTCTGAAACCACTGTCCTCCTCTGTCTCTGTCCTTAACAGCTCCACCACTCCGGCTCCCTGCAGGAGCTCTAAAACTGGTTTCCGATCCTTTAAAAGCGCGCAGATGGTGATTTTCCTCATCTGCAGAACTGCCATGTAAACATCCCTCCTGTCTATACAAGACCTACCCTCCGCTTGTTCTGTCCCTGTCCGGCAGCTTTTATACTAATCTTTCTATGATCAGTTTCACTGCCTCAGGGGTTTTCTCGGCTGCCCTGTCCTGCATGGCAGCTGTCTCTTCTCTGGCCTCTCTCTCGGCTTCTCTAAACAGCTCCTCAGCCTCTCTTTCATAGTCCAGCTCTGACCGGGAACTCTTTTCAGAGAGCTCCTGCCTGAATCTCGCTCTTTCAGCCTCAGCCTCACTTTTCGCATTGCTCACAAGCTGCCGCCCCTCCTCAGAAGCTCTTCTGACCATTTCCTCCGCCTCTGCCTCTGCCTTTTTTACAGCTTCCATTGTCTCCTGCACCATCTGCTCACCACCTGTTCTCCTGCAAAACACGGCACTTGCCTGACTCCGGCGCGTCCTGCGCCATTTAATAGCTTCACTTTCATGCAAAATGCTTCTCACAGCATAAGAGATTTCTGTTCTCCTGCCGTTCTCACTTTAGTATAATGCGCCCTCCCTCTCTTCATTCATAAAATACGGATTCCCTTAATAAAATCAACCATCAGCATTCCGCACATTTGAATCAATTATACAACAATTTGTTTTGTTTGTCTATTATCAGGAAATACTTCTTTTCATTTCTTTTTTATTGTACAAAAATATTTCTTCAAAAAAATATATCGAAAATAACTGTACTTCCTTTCTTTTCAGGCTATTTTCACCTCCCATCTCGGTCAACTGTAAGCCGTTCACTGCATACCAAACCATCCTTAGATTCCTGAATAGAACTTTTGAAAGAGCGGGCAAGCCCGCTTCAGCTCCTCTGCCTCTCCATCCTGAGGGGCTCGCCTGCTTTTTCGCGCCGCCGTGCGGCTGTCTTAAGCAGCCTTTTTCCTCTGCGCGGCGTGCACATCCCGGCCGGCAGGCTTTTTCATAACATAGGAAATTCTTCCGAATTTCCTATGTTATGAAAAAGCCGGGGAACCTTCGTTCCCCGGCTTACCTGCTCTGCAGCCGTTCTCACTGATTGCTCTAAGGACGCATTCCTGCCCTCTATTTTGATTTTCGGACTCCCGCCCCTACAGCTTATTCCCATTTCTCCCAAATTTTCTTTTCCTGAACGGGAAGAACGGAAGCTTCGTGGCAGCAGCCTCCAGACGGCTCTGGTTGTCCCTCTGATAGATGCGGATGATCTCATCGAGCCGTTTAAACCGTTCGTCCTCCTTTTCGTCAGCCACCCGCATCAGGTAGTCCATCTCCTTTAAGAGCTTCTCATGTACCATATAAGCAATATCCTGGCTCAGCTTTTCACAGTTTTCCTCCACCGCGCGGCCGATAATATGGTTCATGAGCCGCTGGAACTGCTCCATTTTTCCATTTTCCAGAATCTCCTCAAGCCCTGCCCGGGCTGCCTGACGGCCAATGCCGGCTTCTGCCACCGACGGCACTTCCCCTTCACTTTCTTCCCCCAGGGCCTGTCCCTCCTGCCCTCCTGCAGCCAGAATCTCCTGTTTCCTGCGCTCAGCCTGCCTGTCCATCGCAGCCTGTCCCCCTTCTTCCTGAATTTCTCCGCCCTGTGAAGCCCCCGCTTCCCTGAGCGCCGCCAGCACATCCTCCTCCAGCACTTCATTTGGAATGATCACCTTGCCGTCCGACTCCAGCGACTTAGCGAGAGCCGTCTTAATCGCCTTGAGCTGGTACCCCTTGTCCTTGAGCATTTTCACCTGCTTAAACAGACGGATATGAAACTCTGTATAAAAACGATGTCCCATCTCATTTCTGGGGATCTTAAGCTCCAGCTCATCCTCCCAGTATCTCAGCACATGTGCTTCCACATCCACCTTCCTGGAAGCGTCTGATATCAGATAATGTACCTCAGCCATGATTCAATCCTCTCCTTTGGTTCACAATATTTCGTAGCTTACTTATACTATATGCAAACCAAATTCCAATTATGTCAAAATAACCCTCAGAAATAACAGAATCTCCCTCGAAAATCCTTATCCACAGTTCAGAAAAAATCTCACCCCTCCATCCACATCCTGCCTCCCCTTATCCCCTTCCTTTCCCCTGTAGTTTCCTTCCTCCAGCAAAAGAGCCAGTTTTTCCGTAACTTCGCCGCAGCAAAAAAGCCAGTTTTTTCGTGACTTCGCTAGAACGAAAAAACTGGCTTTTTTGCCACCACCTCCTCTACCTCTCCTTTGCCAGATTCTCAAATTTCGTGAGCTCCGGCCTCCAGAGAAGATTCACAGTTCCGATGGGACCATTTCTCTGCTTGGCAATGATTACCTCTGCAATATTCGGATTTTCTGTATCTTTGTGGTAATAGTCGTCCCTGTAGAGGAACATAACCATGTCCGCGTCCTGCTCGATGGCTCCCGACTCTCGAAGGTCAGACAGCATGGGCCTGTGATCCGGCCTCGTCTCGCAGGCGCGGGAGAGCTGGGACAGCGCGATGACCGGCGCATTCAGCTCCCTGGCCAGAGCTTTCAGGGAACGGGAAATCTCCGAGATCTCCTGCTGCCTGTTTTCCCCTCCCTTCCCGCTTCCGCTCATAAGCTGAAGGTAGTCGATAATCACGATGGACAGTCCGTACTCCAGCTTCATCTTCCGGCACTTGGAGCGCAGCTCCATAATGGAAATGCCCGGCGTGTCGTCTATGATCAGCCTGGAGTTTCCGATCACGCCGATTCCCTCCACCACAGAATCCCAGTCCGAGTCGGACAGGGTTCCGGTCCTCAGCTTCTGGGAATCCACCCTGGACTCCATGGAAAGCATTCGGTTCACCAGCTGCTCCTTGGACATCTCCAGACTGAACACCATGCAGGGAAGATTTTTTCTCACTGCAATGTGATCCACCACATTCAGCACAAAGGCTGTCTTTCCCATGGACGGTCTGGCGGCGATCAGGATAAAGTCGGAGGGCTGAAAGCCCGAGGTCCTGTAGTCCAGATCGTGAAACCCGCTGGGAATCCCCGTGACAGAGCCCTGGTTTTTCGAGGCTGCCTCAATCTTTTCCAGCACGTTTAAGGCCACCTGGCGGATCGGCACGAAATCCCCGCTTCCCTTGCTCTGAAGCAGATCGAATACCGCCTTCTCCGTGTGGGCCAGAATATCATCCAGCCTGTCCTTCCCTGCATAGCAGGTATTGGCAATCTCCTCGTTTATTTTGATCAGTCTTCTCAGCACTGCCTTCTCACGCACAATATTGGCATAGGACTTCACATTGACCGAGGTGGGGACTGTCGTCATAATATCTCTGACAAAATCCAGGCTGCTGATCTCCGGGGGAACATCCTTCTCCTTCAGGCGGTCCTGGAGCGTCACCAGATCCACCGGCTTTCCCTCGTTAAACAGCTCCACCATGGCCTCGAACATCACGCCATACTGATGCTGGTAAAAATCGGCGCCTGTGACAATCTCAGACGCCGAAATAATCGCTTCGCGGTCCATCAGCATGGAACCGATGACGGACTGCTCCGCCTCTGTACTGTGAGGAAGCACGCGCTTAATCAGCGCTTCATCCATCGGTTAAGCCTCCGTCACCTTTACGCGCAGCGTGCCTGTTACCTCCTTGTGGAGCTTAACAGGAACCTCATGAGTTCCAAAGGTTTTCAGCGGTTCCGGAAGCACCAGCTTTTTCTTATCCAGCTCCACCTTCAGCTGCTCGGAAACGGCCTTTGCAATCTCCTTTCCCGACACGGAGCCGAAGGCTTTTCCTCCCTCACCGGCGCGGATCGATAAGGTTACGGACTTATCCTCCAGAAATTTTGCCATCTCCTTCGCGGCGGCAAGCTGCTCGGCGGCAATCTTAGCCTCGTTGGCCTTCTGCAGCTTCAGATCGTTTAAGTTTTTGGCTGTGGCCTCCACGCCCAGATTTTTCTTTAAGATAAAGTTTCTCGC
Organism: Clostridiales bacterium; assembly: GCA_019423835.1. Classification (GTDB taxonomy): domain Bacteria; phylum Bacillota; class Clostridia; order Lachnospirales; family Lachnospiraceae; genus Otoolea. The sequence continues at coordinate 42,205 of JAHZAR010000010.1, forward strand.
ATAGCCGTCGTTTACCTTTACAACCTGTCCCTTTTTCCCCAGGGATTTCACATCCTCTAATAATACTACTTCCATTTTAAATTTCTCCTTTCTCTTTCATCTGCAGGAGCATCTCTTTCAGCCTCTTCCGGGCCTGCTCAAGTGTGGTATCCTTCAGCTGCGCTCCGGCGATGGTCCGGTGTCCTCCGCCGCCCAGCTTTTCCATCAGCACCTGCACATTGACCTCATCGATGGAACGGGCGCTGAAAAAGACGGTATCTTTCACCTGCGTCATCACAAAAGACGCCTTGATTCCAATAATATTTAAGAGCTCATTGGCCGCCTGGGCGCCGATCACGGTCGGGCTCTCAAGCCCCTCGGACGGGCACTCAGAGATGGCAAATTCCTTCTCAAAAATCTCAGCCCTCCTCACAGCCTCAGCCCTGGCGCGGTAATCCTCCAGCTTGTCGCGGAACAGTTTTCTGACTCTCACCACATCCGCTCCGTTTCGCCTCAGGAAAGCCGCAGCCTCAAAGGTTCTGACTCCCGCCTGGTTCATAAAGTTGTTGGTATCAATGACGATACCCGCATACATGGCGTCCGCCTCCACGGATTTCATCTTGATTCCGTCGCCCACATACTGGAGAATCTCCGCCACCATCTCACAGGCCGAGGACGCATAGGGCTCCACGTAGGAGAGCACGGCATTTTCAATGATCTCGCTGCTCTGCCTGTGGTGATCCAGAACCATGATCGTCTTGACCAGCTTTAACAGCTCAGGCGCCTCGGTGATGCTGGGCCGGTTTACATCCACCACCACAAGCATGGTGTTTGCATCTGCCCGCTGGGCGGCCTCCTCGCCGGTCAGGAACAGATCCTCCGGGTAGTCAGGATTATCCTTAAACCGGTCCATCATGGGCCGCACGGAGGAATTGACGCTGTTAATGACAATATGTGCTTTCTTGTTGAAGGCGGCTGCAATCCTGTAGATACCGATGGTCGCTCCGAAGGAATCCGGATCCCCGATCCGGTGTCCCATGATTAAGAGCTTATCCTTGGTCTCCATCAGCTCCCTCATGGCATGGGCCTTGACTCTTGCCTTCACGCGGGTAGTCTTCTCCAGCTGCTGGGACTTGCCGCCGTAGTAGGTAATCTTCTCTCCATCCTTCACCACAGCCTGATCACCGCCCCGTCCCAGGGCCATGTCAATGGACGTCCTGGCATACTCATAATTTCTTATATAGGACTCTCCGTTCATTCCCATACCGATGCTCAGGGTGACAGCCATCTCGTTTCCTATGTTGACCGTCTTGACCTCCTCGAGAAGGGAAAACCGCTCCTCCTCGATCTCCTTCGTATACTTCTGCTTGATGACAAAAAAGTATTTGTCCTTCTCCAGCTTCTTCACAATGCCGTTCAGATTGGAGATATACTTGTTAATCTTCCTGTCGATGAGGGCCACCAGGAGGGAACGGCGCACCTCCTCCACACTTTCAAGGGCCTCATCGTAGTTGTCCAGGTAGATGAGCCCTGCCACCAGGTTCTGATCGGTGATAGCCTTCTTCAGAGTCAGTATCTCCGTTTCGTCAAACAGGTAGACAGCCCAGAGCACCTCCTCCTCGCCGTTGGATGGTGTATCCAGCTTAATGCCGTCTCTCTCATCCACACAGATATGGCGGATCTCCATGCGGTAAAAGCTGTCTCCATAGGTCACATGGATCGTGTCCTCCTCGTCAATCCCGTCCAGAGTCTCCCTTGTCAGCTCCGGGAACAGGCCGAACAGTGTCCTGTTCTTTCTGTCGTCCCTGACAATATCGGAAAATCCTTCATTCATCCACAGCAGCAGGCCATTCTCATCAGCCACCGCATAGGGAAAGGCCATGTCTGCCAGCATGTTTTGCTGAAGTCTGGCATATTCGGCAGAAAAGTCCAGAAGCCCGCCGAGCAGCCGCTTTCTCTTATACAGATACAGCCAGGCGCAGAACACTGCATAGACGAGGGTAAAGCCCGTCATGACAATGCCGGCCTTTAAAT
>JAHZAR010000010.1:44243-45230 GCA_019423835.1 Clostridiales bacterium
AGGCCTATCACCACATTCGCCGCCATCAGAATCACTGCCATAAAAAGCGGCCACTGCAGATAGACCCGAAGCTGTCCCTGTATTCTGATATCCTCTTTCATTTCTCTCTCCTGTTTCATATCGAACATCTCCCCCCTGAAGGGACAGCCGCCAAACCTGAGGCGGCTGCCGTCTGTTCGTCCCTTTCGCGCACCTGCCGTATGTACCGGACGGTGCAGAATTGGTAAATATAATTCGCCTATCGTATCAGATTATAGCATAAAGGGGGGCGTTCGTCTAGGCGGTACTCAGTGGGAATCAGCAGGCAAAAGCTCTGCAGCCCATCAGCCCCGGGAGATTCGCTCCCAGAAAGGGAGCTGTCTTTTGTTTTTTATATTGACTCTGCGCTTTCATTTGTCATAAAATTACAGCGGCTGTTTTTACTGCTTTTCCGGGAGGTATCGGATCGCTATGACGAATAGTTCAGTTAAAACTTGTAGAATTTTTCTTTTTGGAATGTGCTGTACCTTATTGAGCCTATATTTAAAAGAAATTTTAGTTTATTTTCAAATAACAGACGGAATTTTTTTATCTAAAAGCATCGTTTTATTTTCAGTCATCTGGTTTATCGCTGGTTTTTTCCGTCTATACCATCTAACCCGGCTGTATCCTGAATCAAAAACTGCTTTTCGTAAGGATAAATGGTGCAGAGCAGCATATATTTCTATCATTATCCTGGCAATCGGATTAACCATTATCCGGTGACTGTTTTTCAGGCATAAAAAAGCGCCCTGAGTATGAAAGGCTGCTGCCAAAACCAAGCGCAGCCTTTTCTCAGGACGCATTTTATTTTTCAGAGACAGGCAGGCCTGTGAGTAAGCCTGCCTGTCTCTGCATGATGGCGTATAATTAAGAACCTGTTGACAAAATCCCCGGATACTCTGCCCTTATGGTATAATAGAGGCAAAGGAGGGATGGAATATGATGGGACGGCAAAGTGGTCAAATG
>JAHZAR010000102.1:0-340 GCA_019423835.1 Clostridiales bacterium
TGCCCGCCTGTTTTTCCAGAGACAGCAGCTCAAGGAACTGCTCTCTCTCCTCCCCCTTTCTGCCGCCGAGAAGGACATCAAAGGAACCTCTGTGGGCATACTCGCCGGAGGGGATCACCGGATAGCTCAGGAGCAGGCGGTCCGGCCGCAGGAGAAGTGAAATCTCCTCCAGGCTGCTTTCAGAAAACACGGTCTCCCTTCTTCTGAAGCCGTCTCCCTTCGGATACTGTACCTGCCCTTTCACAAGCGCCGCAAGAAATTCCTGGTTCCAGAACACCGCCAGGCTGGCCGCCAGATGGCCGCCCGCCGAGAAGCCGCAGACATAGATTCTGCCAGGGTC
>JAHZAR010000102.1:350-5304 GCA_019423835.1 Clostridiales bacterium
CGGCTTTCATCCTTACCATGGCCATTGCCCCGGCCAGCTCAAGGAGGGCCGTCGGAAAGCTGTCGGGAGCTGTACTGTACTCCAGCACGAATACCTGATAGCCCTTGGACAGAAACTCCAGGGCCACCGGCTCCCCCTCTCTGAAGGAGCAGAACTCATAGCCTCCTCCGGGGCAGATAATCACCCCGGGCCGTTCCTTTATCCTGCACTCGCTTCCCGAGTCCTGAAGGTATGCCGTCAGCACTGCCGTGTTATCCGTAATTTTGAATGCTCCGTTTTTTTCTATCTGGATCTGTATCTGTTCAACTCTCATCTCTTATTTCCTCTCTCCTGGCCCAAATCCTGTGCCGTCTTCCCGTTTTTTTCGCATAAAGTATACCATACCTTGTCCTAAAAGGGAACCGCGATTAAAACGCAGCACTTCCCTGTCAAGGGCTAAAAGTTTTTTTTATTTCCTGCTTTTCAGTATATTGCCGCCCAAAGAGGTAAATCATGATAGCAGATGAAAACTTGCTGCCGTTTGGACCAGCTTCTGTCAGCCGTTTTTGCAGAGAACGGAGGGCCAGGCGGCCGCGAATCATGTAAGGAGGATACTCTTTATGGCACTTAACAAAGTTGAAATCTGCGGCGTCAATACAGCAAAGCTGCCGCTTTTAACCAACGAGGAAAAGGAAGAGCTCTTTGCCCGTATTTTAAAGGGTGACAGGGAGGCCAGAGAACAGTATATCAAAGGAAATCTCCGTCTGGTTCTCAGCGTTATCCAGCGCTTTTCCGGCAGCAGCGAAAATGTGGATGATCTGTTTCAGATCGGCTGCATTGGTCTGATCAAAGCCATCGATAATTTTGATATAACACAGAATGTCCGTTTCTCCACCTACGCAGTTCCCATGATCCTGGGGGAGGTGAAGCGCTATCTCAGAGACAATAATTCCATCCGGGTCAGCCGCTCTCTGCGGGACACGGCCTACAAGGCCATCTACGCCAGAGAAAGTCTGATGAAGAAGAATTTAAAGGAGCCGACGCTCTGCGAGATTGCCGAGGAGGTGGGAGTCAGCAAGGAGGATATTACCTACGCCCTGGATGCCATCCAGAGTCCGGTAAGCCTCTATGAGCCTGTATACACCGACGGAGGAGATCCGCTCTATGTGATGGATCAGCTCAGCGATAAGAAAAATTCTGAGGAAAACTGGATCGAGGACATTTCTCTGAACGAGGCCATGAGGCGTCTTCCCGAGAGGGAGCGCCATATCATTGACATGCGCTTTTTTGAGGGAAAAACCCAGACTGAGGTGGCCGAGGAGATTCATATCAGCCAGGCCCAGGTCAGCCGCCTGGAAAAGAATGCCCTGAAGGCCATGAAAAACTATCTGAGTTAAAAAAGCGGGCAAGCCCGCTTCATCCCCCCCCCGCCCCCTCAGTCACGAAGAGCCTGTCTGCTTTTTCGCGCCGCTGCGCGGCTGCTCTCAGCAGTCTTTTTCCTCTGCGCGGCGTGCGCATCCTGCCCGGCAGGACTTTTTATATCACAGGAAATTCTTCCAAATTTCCTGTGATATAAAAAATGCGCCGGCGGATGGAGAGATTTTCTGCTCCATCCGCTGACGCAGACTGCTTATATGGGTTTCGATTATGTATCCGTTTTCTGTCCATCGCTTCCTCTACTCATACTTCACAATCTCTTTTTTCAGTCTCTTCATAATCTTTTTCTCCAGCCTGGAAATATAGGACTGGGAGATTCCCAGCAGATCCGCCACTTCCTTCTGTGTCATCTCCTCCCCATTCTCACTGTTCAGTCCGAATCTCAGCTCCACGATTTTCTTCTCCCTCGGATTCAGACGGCTGATGGCAGTATTCAGAAGATTGCGCTCGATCTCGTCCTCCAAGTCCCTGTAGATCACATCCTCATCGGTCCCCAGAATATCAGAGAGCAGAAGTTCATTTCCATCCCAGTCCACATTCAGCGGCTCATCGATGGAAACCTCCAGCTTAGTCTTGTTATTCCTCCTCAGATACATTAAAATTTCATTTTCAATGCAGCGCGACGCGTAGGTGGCCAGCTTAATATTCTTTCCTGTGTTGAAGGTATTGATCGCTTTAATCAGCCCAATGGTTCCGATGGAGATCAGGTCCTCCACGCCTACGCTTGTGTTGTCAAACTTCTTTGCTATGTACACCACCAGCCTGAGGTTGTGCTCAATCAGCCTGGATTTAGCCTCCCTGTCCTTTTCCGTTCCCAGCTCACCTAAAACCTCTGCCTCCTCCTTGCTGTCCAGGGGAGCCGGAAGAATATCTGCCCCTCCAATGTAATGGATTTCCCCTTCCTTCTGCATCAGCAGCGTTTTAAACGAAGGGACTGTTTTCAGCCGAAACCGGTTGGATATCGCAACCTTAATCACCATATTTCTCTCCTCCTGACTGATTTTCAGGCACCTTGCGCCCGCTTTTGCCGCTGTCCTCCATCTGCAGACTCCCGCTGTTTTCCAGTCCTGCCTTCCCCTCAGAGCCGCCTTTTTCTGTTCCTTCTTTTCCCAGTGCATCATTTTTTCTTTTCGTTTCCTTTCCCTTTTTTCCGGATGTTTTCGGCTCTGCGAGCCTCCCTCTTCCTGCTTTCCTGCAGGCCTTCTCTTTCGGCGTTTTCCTGTTCTCTCCGTCCGTATCTGTGTCTCTGTCTTCCCTGCTTCCCCCATCTCTTTCTGGTTTCGCTGTTTCCTGTTTGCCTTCCGCCTGACTGCTTTTTTCTCCCTTTTTCTTTGTCCTTCTCCTCTCTGTGCCTCCCGGATTCCAGGGCCGCTCTGACTTAACCGCTTTCTCCCAGAACGCCTCATGCAATAGCATTTCATAGCTTCCGTCAGATGACAGAGGAGCTTTGGAAACGGCAATCAGAGGATTTTTAAGCTCACCCTGCTTTCCGTCCATCTCGATGCAGATGCGGTCGGCCTTCACTGCCGGCAGCAGCCCGCTTTCTTTTCCCACGCTTCTGTAAGGAATAAGGATCACTCCCGGCGCTCCTTCAAAACAATTTTTCAGAGCCCCGGCCCAGATCACGCTCACAGGCCGTCCGGATACCGGATCTGCCAGCCGGTTTCCGGTATCGAGAAAGGCACGCACCTGAATGCTTCTCCCCTGAAAGAAAACCGTGGCATCTGCCAGATGGCTTCTCCTTCTCTGCTCCTCCCTCACCGCTTCCAGCAGAAAGCAGATGAGAAAAAAGACTGCAGCTGCTGCAAAAAAAAGCACATAAAAAGGCAGTTTCTGCTGCCTGGAGGTAACCGGATTTTCATAATTGTACACTCTGGACGAAAGGTTCCTGATAAACTCCAGCCCTCCTGCCATGAGAACAGCTGTCAGGTACAATGCCGCCGTCCCTTTCAGGAGCCTGACCGGATTTCTTTCCCGGAAGGCCAGAAAGACCATGAGTATGCTCACGGGCCCGCAGGTAAGGGCCGCCTTCATCGGAAAAGAAAGCGGCAGAAAAATTCCGCCGCAGGCCCAAAGCGCCCCTGCCGCTGCTCCCGACGCAATCCGCCCGGCCCTGCAGGTTTGCCTCATCATTCTCCCTGTCAGCGCGAGGACAAAGGCATTCATCAAAAAATTCTGAAGGAATACCACATCCAGGTACAGCGTATACTCTGCCGCCAGCTGCCTCACCTCCCGTCTGACACAACCTATTATAAAAACTTTCTCCTTCGTAATTTGTCAAAGCGTGCAGGGTAATCCTCTTTTTTTATCGCCATATTTCGGCCGGATTCCCCTCTGTATTTTCCTCTTTCCCGGTGATGGCCTCCCTCCCTTACAGGGTCCGGCAAAGGATTCCTCATTTTCCCACCCTTGGCCGGAGGTCCGCCTCCGGGTTCTGATTTTGTCGGATTTGCTCAGATTGTATGAATAAATGGAATAAAAAGAATTATATAGAAAACAATTGTGCTGCTCATCCCGCCCGGCAGGACTTGTCCTCCTCCGGAACTCGGCAGCACTTTTCCGAAATAAAAAGAGCTTTCATCTCACTGCGAAATGAAAGCCCTTTTCTGACTTTTATGTGATTTTATTGCCTGAAGTTTCCCCTATCTCTTGTGCTTTAAGAAATCCGGAATATTGATCTGGGTCTGTCCCATCGGTCTGTAGGATGGCGCCGGAGATGGAGCCGGATTCTGCGCAGGAGCCTGCTGGCCTGCCTGATTTAAAGGAGTCGGAGCCTTGTATCCGGCCGCTGGCTGACGGAAGCTCTGAGAGGCCGGCTGTGCTGTTGTGGCAGCCTCTCTTCCTGCTCCTGCCTGCTGTACAGGCGCCTGCTTCTTCTGGAACGGGTTCGTTCCGAAGCTGGTCATAGCCTTGGCAACAGGAGTGGCCGCATTCTGATCATTCAGGCCGGTAGCGATTACCGTAATCGTAGCCTCGTCCTGGGCGTTTTCATCGTACATAGCACCGAAGATGATATTCGCATCATCGCCTGCAAGTTCCTGAACATAGGAAGCAGCCTCATTTGCCTCGATCAGGCTGATATCGCCGGAAATATTGATGATCACGTGGGATGCATTCTCGATGGTTGTCTCGAGAAGCGGGCTGGAAACTGCCTGCTTCACAGCCTCGATGGCCTTGTCGTCTCCCTTGGCATGTCCGATTCCGATGTGAGCAATTCCCTTGTCAATCATAACCGTCTGCACATCCGCAAAGTCCAGATTGATAAGGCCTGGTATATTGATCAGATCTGTGATTCCCTGAACTGCCTGCTGAAGCACCTCGTCTGCCTTCTTTAAGGCATCCGGCATGGTTGTCCTTCTGTCAACAATCTCAAGCAGCTTATCATTGGGAATGACAATCAGGGTATCCACGCAGCTCTTTAACTTTTCAATGCCCTGAATCGCATTGTTCATACGCGTCTTTGCCTCGAAGCGGAATGGCTTCGTAACAACACCGACCGTCAGGATTCCCATATCCTTGGCAATCGTTGCCACAACAG
>JAHZAR010000102.1:5416-8570 GCA_019423835.1 Clostridiales bacterium
CCTTGAGCGCCTGGGCCAACTCCTCCTGGTTCTCCTCGGCAGCCTTCTCTCCGATCTCAGGCCTTGCACCTGCCCCGAGTCCCTTGGTCAGCTTTTCTCCGATCTGCATGGCTGTGGAGGCCTTGCAGAACTGGAGTGCCTGCTTGTCCGTGTTGATTCCGATAAACTCAACACCCGCAATATTTTCCTCGATCATGCGGTTTACTGCATTGTTTCCCGCTCCGCCTACGCCAACTACGATGATTCTGGCTGCATTCTCTGACTCATTTATCTTAATCTCTAACAAGAAAACTTCCTCCTTCACTCACATCTCTATCGGGTTTTTGCTTATGTTTTGCGCATACCTGTGCTTATCTGATTCTAGCCTATCTAATACTATATTTTATTTTACAAAAAATATCAACTGTTATTTTGCCAAATTTATAACTTTCTTGGCCCAATCAGTTTTTTTGGAAGCGGTACATGGGATTCGTATTCGCCTCGTCGTAGGCATCCAGGTAGAGAGTTCCGTCCAAATCAGGGTATTCCTCCACGATGTCGTGCAGTTCGGAGATCTTCCCATTCATTTCCGACTCACTTCCCAGCTCCACCCGCAGGTTTTTGACGGTGAGAACCGCTTCCCCGTTGTCCCGGTAGCGGATCTCGTCGGTCGGTATCTCATAGAGGGACAGCACCTGAGTCAGGTTCAGAATATCCTCAAAGATGTTCTGATTCTCCACAGGCAGAGGCTTGTGAAGCACCACATGGCCGAATTTCAGTCCCTGGATTTTCGGTATGCCGGGAAGTGTTTCGCTGGTGCTCTCCACAATGATTCCGTCTTTGTCAAAGTACATGTTGCTGTTCATATAGGAAACATATCCTACCAGACTCTTCTCATATACGATGATTTCCACCTCATTGGGACTTCTGAATACTATCTTATAGTCTTCCACAAAAGGGATGGTCTTATGAGGCCGAAACCTGTACTGGAAATAACAGTAAGCAGTATTCCTGCTCAGTGAAGAGTCAAAAATCGTTTTTTCGATCTGTTCCGGCGTATACCTTGTGGTTCCGCTGACCGTCACATCTGTGATCCGCAGAGAAACGGCCGTGATCACCAGAACGGCAAGCACCGCAAGAGCGGCGATCAGGCCCGTTTTTTTTCTGCGTCTGAAATATGTTCTCACCTTTGTACCTCCTGCTGTCCCTTCTTACTGCATTTTCTTTTCTCCCCCCGGCGGCTGCGGTTCCCTCTCCGGTGCTGTGACGTCCCTGCCGATGAGCCTGAGCCGTCCGCCCAGAAGGTTAAAATCGCGGCAGATATCCTCATAACCTCTTTTAATATACTCCGCATTTTCCACTACCGTTCTCCCGGCGGCTGTCAGCCCTGCCGCCACCAGGGCAGCTCCTCCCCGCAGATCAAGGGCCTGTACCCGGCATCCGGAAAGCCTTCTTCTCCCGCGCACGAAGGCCCTGTCACCGTAAAGCCGGATGGAAGCTCCCATTTTATTCAGCTCCCCGGCCGTTCTGAACCGGTTCTCGAATACCGTTTCCCTGACTTCTCCCCCCTCTGATACGCACAGGAGAGCCATGAACGGAGACTGCAGATCGGTAGGAAAGGCGGGATAGGGCCCGGTCACTGCCCGCATTTCCCCAAGAGGCCTGGGAGAGCGCAGGAAAATCCGATCCTCTGTGTACAGAAAGGCTCCCGCTTCCTTTAAAAGCTCTGTCACGCATCTGAGCTCCTCTGAACGGATACCGTTTATCTGGATCTCCCCCATGGAAGCAGCGGCTGCCATCAGATAGGTTCCTGCCGCAATCCGGTCGCCGTCTGCCCGCACCGTGCAGCCGTGGAGCGGAAGGCCTCCTGAAATCCGCAGATGGCTGGTTCCCACTCCCAGAATCCTGGCTCCCATTCGGTTCAGCATGTGACACAGAGCGGTTATTTCCGGCTCTCTGGCGCAGCCGGAAAGAAAGCTCTCCCCATCTGCCGCCACTGCCGCGAAAATGGCATTTTCCGTAGCGCCGACGCTGGGATAGGGAAGCTCCACAAAAGCTCCCCTGAGGCAGGCAAAACGCCCGCTTACCCTGGCCCACACTCTTCCCGTTTCCTGTTCTTCCCGGATCTCTGCCCCGAACCGTTTCAGGGCCGACAGATGCAGATCAATGGGCCGTTTCCCAATCATGCAGCCTCCCGGATAATAGATGCAGGCCTCCCCCTGTCTTGCCAGAAGCGGAGCCAGAAGTATGACGGAGGAGCGCATTTTTTCCATATCCTCTTTCCTGACGCAGGTTCCTGAAAGCCCCGATGAGTCAACGGTCAGCCTGTTTTCTTTCAGGGAGCAGCTGCATCCCAGAGAATTAAGAATCCCCATCATACAGTAAACATCCTGTATTTTGGGGACATTTTCAATTACTGTCATTCCGTTTCCGAGAACCGCTGCCGCCATCATAGGCAGAACGGCATTTTTGGAACCCTGTACCTCTATTTCGCCACTCAGCGGGCCATTTCCCAAAATTTCTATTGCAGACAAGACAAACCTCCCGTATGCCTTCTATATATTATTCTATGGCATAGAGAGTGTCCCTGTGACTGCAGGCAATGGCCGCGCTACGTTTCCAGCTTGATCTGGTTTGACACGCTTAACACCATTCCCATCTCACACATCAGAAACAGAACGGATGTGCCGCCGTAGCTGATAAAGGGCAGGGTAACTCCGGTATTCGGGATCGTATTGGTCACAACCGCCACGTTCAAAATAACCTGGATTCCGATATGGGCCATAACTCCCACCACGATCAGAGCCCCCATCAGATCCGGCGCGTTTCCGGCAATTACCATAAAGCGGTAAATCACAAACATAAACATAAGAATCAGAAGGACTGCTCCAAAGAGGCCCAGCTCCTCGCAGATAACGGAGAATATCATATCGTTCTGGGCCTCCGGGATAAAGCCCAGCTTCTGAAGGCTCTGCCCCAGCCCTCTTCCGAAAAAGCCTCCGGAACCGATGGCGTAAAGTCCCTGGAGGGTCTGGTAACCGGTGTCCGTCGCCGTGGGATCCACCCATGCAGTGATTCGGTCAAGCTGATAGGGTTTCAGGAGGCGAAGGGCCACCAGCGCGTTTCCTATGTAGGGGGAGACGGCAATCAGGCCGACGCCCGCTCCGGCGCAGGC
>JAHZAR010000103.1:0-2045 GCA_019423835.1 Clostridiales bacterium
TGGATTCTGGCAGATGGTCGGGAGGGTGGGAGATCTGATCCTTCTGACGCTCCTGACGTTTGTCTGCTGCATTCCGGTTATTACAGCGGGAGCATCCCTTTGCGCCATGCACTATGTGTGCTTTAAAATGATGGAGAATGACAACAGCAGTACCATAAAAAACTTTTTTCACAGCTTCAGGCAGAACCTTGCACAGGGGGCAGTCATTACCCTGATTATGGGAGCGGCCGGACTCCTGATCTGGTATGACGGGTGGTTCCTCCGGCAGGTCTCCGGCACGTCCCTTGGAACTGGGGTGATGTACTTTGCAGGCTGGGCGTTTTACATTTATGTGCTGTTTGTCTATCTTGTGCTGCTTCTATACCTGTTTCCGCTCCAGGCGAGATTTTATAATCCACTCGCCGTGACATTGAAAAATGCGGTGATAGCCGGATTTAAAAATCTTCCAAAGACAGTGATGATGATCATCGGTGACGGCTGTGTCTTTCTGCTCACAGTTCTCTGCTTTGCCTGTCTTCCGCAGATAGCATTCCTGCCGCCGCTCGTTGCCCTGCCTCTCTGCGCCTGGTATAATGCCTGGGTGCTCAGGAGGCTGCTGGGCCTTGTTCCGGGTAAGCTGGACCTGCCTGTGCCGGACAGCGACGATTCCGGAGATACGGAAAAACGGGAAGGGAGAAAATAAATGAACCATTCATCAGCAGAGGAATATAAAAAAGCCAGACGCGCGGGCCTCAAAGCATTTCGGGAGGCAGGCGGAAAGGGGCAGTATCCGTATCTGCCGGCTCTGGATGAGATGCTTGCCCACACGAAGACAGCGGGAAGGATACCGATCGGCGTGTTTGAGATCCCGCTTTCCAGAGTGACCGGCACGAAGACAGCAGCCCGCTCCGAGAGCTTTGCCTGCAATTTTATGCCGATTCTGTCAGAAAAGACAGAGTTTTCCAGCAAGTGGGAACAGCTCTATACGGCCCAGCTCAACGAGGGCATCCGCGATCCCATAAAAGTCTATGAGTACATGAATCATTTTTATGTCCGTGAGGGAAACAAGCGTGCCAGTGTCATGAAGTATGTGGGGGCAGCGGGAATTACAGCGGAGATTATCCGCATTCTGCCGAAAAGGGACGGCAGGAAGGAGACAGAAGCCTTTTACCAGTATGTGGAATTTAACCGTGTGACGGGAATCTTCGATCTCCTCTTTTCGGAGCCTGAGTCCTACCGGAGGCTGGCAGACTGGTTTGACGAGGATCTGGTGAGCAACTGGAAGGAAGCTCATGTGAAGGAGCTTCGCTCTGCCTTTGCCCGGTTCTGCAGCTGCTACCAGAAAAAGGCGGGAAAAGAGGAGCTGAGCGAGGAGAGCGATGCATTCATAACCTATCTTCAGATTTTCGGCTACAGCGGACTCCTTAAGGAGAGCGACGGGGAGATCCGGGCCAGGATTGAGAGGGTATGGCAGGAGCTGGAACTTGTGAAGAAGAAAAAGAAGGTGGCTCTTATCGAAGACGAGGAGGTGGTGGAACGCGACGGAAAGCGGGAGAGAGACAGGGGAGGACTTTTCGGTTATCTGCTTCCCCCTGCAGATCAGAAGAGAGAGTTCCGCGTCGCCTTTATCAATGACAAGGAGCCGGAAACCTCAGCCTGGGCCTACGGGCATGAGCTGGGCTGGCAGGCTCTGAAGGAAAAGTATGGAAACCGGATATCTATTTCCGTATTTAACAACTGCGGCAGTACAGAAGCAGTCAAGGATGCGCTGGCCAAGGCGGTGCTCCAGAAAAACGATATGATCTTTACCACCTCTGCCCAGATGCGGGGACAGGCTCTGGAGGCTGCGGTCAATCACCCGGAGGTAAAGATCCTGAACTGTTCGGTCAATGCTTCCTACCGCTCCATCAGAAGCTATTATGCGAGAATGTACGAGGCCAAGTTTATCCTCGGCATGATTGCTGCATCCATGGCTGAGGACAGCCGGATTGCCTATGTGGCAGACTACCCGGTTTACGGAGCTGTGGCGAATATCAATGCCTTCGCCATTGGTGCCCAGATGATAC
>JAHZAR010000103.1:2055-8526 GCA_019423835.1 Clostridiales bacterium
TCAAATCTGAAGAAGAGCGGGTGGAAGAGGGAGATTCGAAAGGGCAGATTTTCCATTGTATCCGGCCCGGATCTCAAGCTGCCCGCCGAGGAGAGCCGCATGTTCGGTCTCCTGCGGTATAACCGGAAAAAGGAGAACTTTGAGAATCTGGCCATGCCGTTTATCGACTGGGGGAGATATTATTCTCTGCTTGTGGACTCCGTGCTGGACGGGAATTTTAACTCAAAGGAGATTACGGGAAGCGGTATGGCTGTCAACTATTTCCTCGGCATGTCGGCCGGCGTGGTGAGCGTTCTTCTCTCAGCCAGAATCCCATACGGGACGAAAAAGATGATTGAGCTGTTTGAAAAGGAGATCGTGCAGGGAAATCTGTCGCCCTTTGACGGAGAAATTCACACCAGGAAGGGAAAGCTGAAGGGAGAGGGGAGCGGTCCGCTGAGCGCTTTTCAGATCGTCAAGATGGACTGGCTCAATGAAAATGTAGTCGGGAGAATCCCGGCTGTGAATGAATTTAAAGATGACGCAAGAGCATTTCTGGAGGCTCTCGGAGTGGAAGTGGAGGAGCCGGAAGAGACAGACGGGGATGATGTGTCGGACGGCCGGGAGCCGGAAGAAGGGGGCGGAAATTATGAAGGTTCTGATTATCGCGGATGAGGAGTCCAGAGCACTTTATGAACACTATGACAGCTCCAGACTGCGGGACGTGGATCTGATTCTTTCCTGCGGGGATCTGAGCGCTTCCTATCTGGAATTTCTTGTGACCATGGGACATGCGCCGGTCGTCTATATTATGGGGAACCATGATGACCGGTTCCGCTCACACCCGCCGGAGGGATGCATCTGCGTGGAGGAACGGGTATTCAACTTTAAGGGGCTGCGCATTGGGGGGCTGGGCGGAAGCCTGCGGTACAAGCCGGACGGCTTTTACATGTACACGGAGGAGGAGCAGAGAAAGCGGGTCCAGAAGCTGAAGCGCCAGATTCAGAAATACCACGGAATCGACGTATTCCTCACCCATGCCCCGGCCAGGGGGCTGGGGGACGGAGAGGATTTTCCCCACCGGGGTTTTGAGTGTTTTCATGAGATCCTGGACGAGTTCCATCCCAAATATATGTTTCACGGACACCAGCATCTGAATTACGGTGCGGGAACCAGGGAAAACAGGAAGAACGATACGAGAATTATCAACGGCTATCAGTCCTGCAGGGTGGAGATAGGACCGGAGGAATATCCGGCAGAGTATGAAAATACCGGTTCCCTGATTTTTGACCTGTACAATAAGCTGAAGCGGCAGGGAAAACAGTAAAGCTCCCGGGCATATCCGCTGAATCCCCTCTTGCCGCCAACTGCATTTTGTGATAGACTAAAACAAGTTTGAAGGTTCAGACTGTGCTAGGAAGTAGAAAGGCCCCAGGGCCGGACAGAGGAGGAAGACATAAGTATGAGCAAAAAGCGTTCAATCGAAACAACGTGTATTCAGGGGGGATGGCAGCCAAAAAACGGAGAGGCAAGAATCCTTCCCATTTACCAGAGTACGACATTTAAGTATTCCACCAGCGAGCAGATGGGGCGTCTTTTCGATCTGGAGGAGAACGGATACTTTTATACCAGGCTTGCCAACCCGACGAATGACACAGTGGCAGACAAGATCTGTGAGATGGAGGGCGGCGTGGCTGCTATGCTGACTTCTTCCGGACAGGCGGCAAACTTCTACTCTGTATTCAATATCTGCTCAGCGGGGGATCATTTTATCTGCGCAGCTACCGTTTACGGAGGAACCTCAAACCTCTTCACGGTTACCATGAAAAAAATGGGCATTGACGTAACATTAGTGGATCCGGATGCCTCAAAGGAGGAGCTGGATGCGGCGTTCCGCCCGAATACCAAGTGCGTCTTTGGCGAGTCCATTGCCAATCCGGCCCTGGTGGTGCTGGATATTGAGAAGTTCGCAGAAGCGGCTCACAGCCACGGCGTTCCGCTGATCATTGACAATACCTTTGCCACACCGATCAACTGCCGCCCCTTTGAGTGGGGAGCCGACATTGTCACCCACTCTACCACGAAATATATGGACGGCCATGCCATGACAGTGGGAGGCTGTATTGTAGACAGCGGAAATTTCGACTGGGAGGCGCACAGGGACAAGTTTCCGGGACTTACCACTCCGGATGCCTCCTACCATGGAATTATCTACACGGAGAAATTCGGAAAGGGCGCATACATCACAAAGGCTACGGCCCAGGTGATGAGGGATCTGGGCTCCATTCAGGCTCCGATGAATGCGTTCCTGCTGAATATCGGACTGGAGACGCTTCACCTGAGAATGCCCCGCCACTGTGAGAATGCCTTAAAGGTGGCAAAATATTTAAAGTCCAGAGAGGATGTGGCCTGGGTCAATTATCCGGGACTTGAGGGCGACAAATATTATGAGCTGGCAAAGAAATATATGCCTAACGGAACATGCGGCGTAATCTCCTTCGGACTGAAGGGAGGAAGAGAGGCGGCAGCCGTCTTTATGGATAAATTAAAGCTGGCAGCGATTGTAACGCATGTGGCTGACGCACGTACCTGTGTCCTTCACCCGGCCAGCCATACGCACCGCCAGCTCACGGACGAGCAGCTGGTGGAGGCAGGCGTGGATCCGTCTATGATCCGCTTCAGCGTAGGCATTGAAAATGCAGACGATATTATTGAAGATATTCGCCAGGCCCTTGAGGATTAGGAGCAGGGCAAAATTTTCGCTGAAAATATGACAGAATAAGGTACAGAGAACGGGGAGCGGCTTGAGGGCGCGCCCCGTTCCTTTGAATTTCACACAGGGAAGGCCTGAGGAGAGAGGCGGGTATACAGGAGAAAAGAGGAAGCATGAAGAAGAGAAAAAAACTGCTGAGAATTGTGTTTGGAAGAACGACTTTTGTGGTTCTGTTCCTGTTGATTCAGGTGGCAGTCCTGTTTTTGGGAATTTCGTGGCTGGAAGATTACATGCTCTATTTCTATGGAGCTTCGGTGATTCTGAGCGCAGTGGTCCTGATCTATATCATCAGCGCAGATGAGAGCAGCACCATCAAGCTGTCATGGGTAGTGCCGATTCTGGTATTTCCTGTGTTCGGGAAGCTGCAGGTGGGGACAAAGCTGATTGGACTCAGGCTTCAGGTGACAGCAGCTGAGACAGCTCCCTATCTGAAACAGGATGAGGCCACGGCCCTGCGCTTTAATGAGATAAGCTCCAGCCAGGGAAATCTGGTGAGATATATGAACCGGTATGCCGGCGTTCCCGTCTATGCGGACACGGCTGCCAGGTATTTCCCTCTCGGGGAGGATATGTTCGAGGAGATGAAACGGGAGCTGAAAAAGGCTGAGCATTTTATCTTCATGGAGTATTTCATTGTGGAGCGGGGAGTGATGTGGAACAGCCTTCTGGAAATCCTGGAGGAAAAGGTGAAGGAGGGAGTGGAAGTCCGGGTCATGTATGACGGCATGTGCTGCCTGATGCTGCTTCCCTACTCCTATCCCAGGACGCTTCGGGAGAAAGGAATCAAGTGCAAGATGTTTTCTCCCATCCGTCCGGCCCTGTCCACCCACCAGAACAACAGAGATCACCGGAAAATCTGCGTGATTGACGGCCATACGGCCTTTACGGGAGGTGTAAACCTGGCCGACGAATATATAAACAGGAAGGAGCGGTTTGGCCACTGGAAGGATACGGCTGTTATGCTGAAGGGCGAGGCTGTGACCGGGTTTACGATGCTGTTTCTGCAGATGTGGAATGTGACAGAGTGGGAGAAGGAAAACTATGACCGCTACCTGAGAAGGCCGGAGTACAAAGTTCCGCCGGATCTTGACCGCTCCGGCTTTGTTATCCCCTACGGTGACAGTCCTCTTGACAAGGAGAACGTGGGAGAGCAGGTATATCTGGATATACTGGGACATGCCAAACGGTATGTGCATATCATGACGCCGTATCTGATCCTGGATGATCAGATGATCAATGCCCTGCAGTATTCGGCCAAAAGAGGGGTGGAAACAGTTATTATCATGCCTCATATACCGGACAAGAAGTCGGCCTATCTGCTGGCCCGTTCCTACTACGAGGAGCTTCTGAGAGCCGGGGTGAGGATCTATGAGTATACGCCCGGCTTTGTCCATGCAAAGGTTTTTACCTGCGATGATGAGAAGGCTGTGGTGGGAACCATCAATCTGGACTTCAGAAGCCTGTACCTTCATTTTGAGTGCGCTTCCTATTTCTACAAGCATCCGGTAGTGGCTGAGGTGGAAGCGGATTTTAAACGCACTCTGGAAAAATGCAGGGAAATTACAGTGGATGACTGCCAGAATTACCCGTTCATCAAGAGGTTTGCGGGAAAGGCCCTGAGGCTGGCTGCACCTTTGATGTAGATCCATGAAAGAAATGCCGCCCGGCCTCATAGGATAACAGAGAAGGCCCGAAAGGGGCCGGAGAAGCAGAAGAAATGAGAGACTGGAGAGCTTTGAGAAAAATGAGAATGACAGAAGGAGCACTGGTACTGGAGGGAGGATCCCTGCGCAGCATGTTCACGGCCGGGGTCCTGGACGTACTGACAGAAGAAAAGATTGTGCTGTCCTATGTAAATGGGGTATCAGCCGGAACAATGGCCGGTATGAACTACATTACCGGGCAGAGGGGAAGGATGCTTCGCATTAACGAGGAGTATCTCCACGACAAGAGGTACATGGGGATGAGAAGCCTGCTCAAAAACAGGCTGGTTTTTAACTTCGACTTTGTCTTTGGGGAGCTGTCTGAACAGCTGATTCCCTTTGATTACCAGGCATTTTTTGCCTCACCTCAGAAATTTGAGGCGGTTGCCACCCGATGCAGGACGGGAAAGCCGGAGTTTTTTGAGAAGAGTCAGTGCAGGGAAATGATAAAGGCGGTGCAGGCTTCCGCCAGCATGCCGCTTCTGTCACGGATGGTGACAGTGAATCACAGAAAGTATCTGGACGGTGGAATTTCCCTTCCGATTGCCTATCAGAGGGCCATGGATCTGGGGTATGAAAAAGTGGTTCTCGTGCTTACAAGGAACAGAGGCTACAGAAAAAAGCCCCTGAGCCGGATGACTGTCCGCGCCTATGAGCGCTATTTTGCGCCTCTGCCCAGGCTGCTGGATTCCCTCTATGAGGTGCCGGAGCGCTATAACCGGATGCAGGAGGAAATTGACCGGCTGGAGGCGGAAGGACGGATTTTTGTGATCCGGCCGGAGCAGCCGGTGCGTGTCTCCAGGCTGGAACAGAATCTTGGAAAACTCCGGGCTCTGCACAGAGAGGGGATAGAAACAGCGAAAAAGAGACTTCCTGCCCTTCGCGCCTATCTGCAAATCGACGGAGCACCTGTCTGAAAAATCCGGGCACCGGAAAAGGCAATTTCACAGCCTGTCTCCGGTTGCCGTTCCCGTCTGTTCATGCTACAATCAGTGTATAGCGTGAACAGGAGGAAAGAACATATGAAATATATTGATATGCACTGTGACACCATTGCGCGTCTCTACGATCTGGAGGAAGAACATGCAGGGGAGTCACTGAGAAAAAACAGCGGCCATCTGGATTTGGAGAGGATGAGGGCCGGGGAAGCGCTTGTACAGTGCTTCGCGATTTTTACGAATCTGAAAACCCGGCCCGATCCCTACAGATACAGTATGGCCGCCTGCGATCTGTTCTGGAAAGAGATGGAACAAAACAGAGACATGATTTCTCCGGTTCTGTCGGCTGCAGATCTCTCAAAAAACGAGGGTGAAGGGAAGATGTCGGCCCTTCTGACCATAGAGGAGGGGGCGGTATGCCGGGGAGAGACGGAGATTTTACGGAGATTTTACGAAAGGGGAGTCAGGATGATGACTCTGACCTGGAATTACCCGAATGATCTGGCCTGGCCCAACCGGATTGATTTTGAGAGAGGAGTCATGGAGCCCGAGACAGAGAAAGGACTCACCGAAAAGGGCATCGCCTTTCTGGAGGAGATGGAGAAGCTGGGAATGATTATCGATGTGTCGCACCTGGGGGATGCAGGCTTTTTTGAGGTGGCAGAGCACACGAAACGGCCCTTTATTGCCAGTCACTCTAATGCCAGAGGAGCGGCAGGAAGCGTCCGGAACCTGACGGATGAGATGATACGGATTCTGGCTGACCGGGGCGGCGTTATGGGGATCAATTTCTGCCCTGCCTTTTTGAGTGACAGCCAGTCTGTGGGGAAGGGGGAAGGACGGAGCCTTGTAAGTGATATGGTAGCTCAGATGAAATATATCAGGAATGTGGGAGGAATTGAATGCATCGGGCTCGGCTCAGACTTTGACGGCATTACGGGGGAGTTAGAAGTGGATTCGCCGGCTGCCTTCAATAAAATAGCAGATGAGATGCAGCGCCAGGGCTTTGCAGCTTCCGAGATCGAGGCGGTGTTTTACAGAAATGCCCTGCGTGTTTTTACGGAGATTTTACATTGAG
>JAHZAR010000104.1:0-1422 GCA_019423835.1 Clostridiales bacterium
AGCCAGGTTCCGCCCGTATTCCTCTGGCATACCTTTACCGACAGAACGGTTCCTGTGGAAAATACGCTTCTCTTTGCAGGAGCGCTCAGAAGGGCCGGAGTAAGTACAGAGCTCCATATCTTTCCTGAGGGACGCCACGGAATTGCCCTGGCAGATGGGCGCACGGACAAGGAGACAGATGACGGAAGGGGAAGCTGCGATGTGGAGTGCTGCCATCCGTGGGTAGAGCTTGCCGAGCGGTTCCTGGACAGGTGGAGAAGAGAGTAGCCGGGAGGGGCGATTTTCCAGACTCTTCGGAAGACGGCACGCGCTCTGCCGGAATTCCTCGCCCTTGACTTTCCATATATTTCATACTAGAATAAAATGGACACCGAAGGCGCTGGTGTCCATTTTTTCTGTGCAGAGACAGCCGCTGCCGGAAAAAGCAGCGCCTGCCGGCCAGAGACGGCGGAATCCATATCCCGGCCCGCGGCACACAGAGTTTGTCTGTGCCCTGGGAAAGGGGGGACAGTACCGGCATCTGGGCAAGAAAAAGACAGAACATGGAGGAACCATTTTGGCTAATACAGAAAACACAACGGAGCAGATTAAAAGGAGAAGGACATTCGCCATCATTTCCCACCCGGATGCGGGAAAGACAACGCTGACGGAGAAATTTCTTCTCTACGGAGGCGCCATCAATCTGGCAGGCACGGTTAAGGGGCGCAAGGCCACTAAGCATGCAGTTTCAGACTGGATGGAGATTGAGAAGGAGAGAGGTATCTCTGTTACCTCCTCTGTTCTTCAGTTTAATTATGAAGGCTACTGCATTAACATTCTGGACACGCCGGGGCACCAGGATTTCTCAGAGGATACTTACAGAACGCTGATGGCTGCCGATTCGGCAGTTATGGTGATCGACGCCTCCAAGGGTGTGGAGGCCCAGACCATCAAGCTGTTCAAGGTATGTCTCCTGAGAAACATTCCAATCTTTACATTTATCAATAAGATGGACCGGGAGGCGAGAGATCCCTTCGAGCTGATGGACGAGATCGAGAGCGTTCTCGGAATCAGGACCTGTCCGATTAACTGGCCCATCGGCTGCGGCAAGAGCTTTAAGGGCGTTTATGACAGAAATACAAAGAAGATCACAACCTTCACGGCGGCCATGGGCGGTCAGAAGGAGGTTGCATCCAGAGAGTTTGATCTGGAGGGAACGGAGGCAGAGCAGGTGATCGGTGCGGATTACCACAGCCAGCTTCTCGATGACATCGAGCTTCTCGACGGGGCCAGCGAGCCCTTTGACATGGAAAAGGTCAGTACAGGAAAGCTCTCCCCGGCATTTTTCGGCTCCGCCCTCACAAACTTCGGAGTGGAAACCTTCCTGGAGCATTTCCTCAGCATGACTACTCCGCCTCTTCCGAGGAAGACCACCATAGGGCA
>JAHZAR010000104.1:1432-4849 GCA_019423835.1 Clostridiales bacterium
AACCCCTTTGACGACAATTTTACGGCCTTTGTGTTTAAAATCCAGGCCAATATGAACAAGGCCCACAGAGACAGGATTGCCTTCATGCGCATCTGTTCCGGAAAGTTCGAGGCAGGCATGGAGGTCAATCACGTGCAGGGAGGCAGGAAGATCCGTTTGTCCCAGCCTCAGCAGCTGATGGCCCAGGACAGAAAGATTGTGGAGGAGGCTTATGCAGGAGACATTATCGGCGTGTTCGACCCTGGTATCTTCTCCATTGGAGACACCCTCTGTGCGTCCAACGACAAAATTCAGTTTGAGGGCATTCCTACCTTTGCGCCGGAGCATTTTGCAAGGGTGCGGCAGATGGACACCATGAAGAGAAAGCAGTTTATCAAGGGAATCAATCAGATTGCCCAGGAGGGTGCAATCCAGATTTTCCAGGAGTTCAACACGGGAATGGAAGAGATTATCGTGGGTGTGGTGGGAGAGCTGCAGTTCGAGGTGCTTACCTACCGCCTGGAAAATGAGTACAATGTGGAGGTCAAGCTGGAGAAGCTGCCTTACGAATATATCCGCTGGATTGAGAATAAGGATGAGGTGGACCCGGCCAGAATCCAGGGTACCTCAGATATGAAGCGCATTAAGGACTTAAAGGGCAATCCTCTGCTCTTATTTGTCAACAGCTGGAGTGTCGGCATGGTGCTGGACAGGAATCCGGGTCTGGTGCTCAGCGAGTTCGGGCGCGATTAAGGCTGCCAGCAGGGAGGCAGGAAAGCGCGCCTGCGGTTCCGGCAGAGAGGGGAGCGGTTATAGAAACAGGACAGTTGCAGAAAATGGCACAGTCATAGAAACAGAAGTAGACTGGAGGTAGAAGGATGAGCAAGATTGATGTTGTGAGAAAAGCGATGGTGGAGGCCATGAAGGCCAAGGATAAAGCGAGGAAGGATTCTCTTTCCATGCTGCTCTCAGCTCTGAAGAATGCGGAGATTGACAAAAGGGAGCCGCTTACAGAGGATGAGGAGAATGCAGTGGTGAAGAAGGAGATCAAGCAGACCAGGGAGACCATGGAGCTGGCTCCGGCTGACAGGGAGGATATCAGGAGCGAGGCTGCGGCAAGGCTTGCCGTTTACGAGGAGTTCGCTCCTGCCGATCTGACACCGGATCAGATCAGAGAGGTGATCGGGGAAGTGCTCAGGGAGCTTTCCATCGATGAGCCAAAGAAGTCTGATAAGGGCGCAGTTATGAAGGTCTTAATGCCGAGAGTAAAGGGAAAGGCTGACGGCAGGGTTGTGAATGAGGTGCTGGCAGGAATGCTGAAATAGAGGCAGGCGCAGGTCAGGCCTGAAAAAGACACAGAAATGACAGGGCAGAGTGGGGCAGCCCGGCTGGGAGGCCCCGGAAAGGGGATGACAGAGATGTACAGAGAAGAGATCGAGAGGTATATTGACAGCCACAGAGGAGAGATGCTTGAGGATATCAAGTCCCTGTGCCGTATCAACAGTGAAAAAATGCCTTATCAGGAGGGAATGCCCTACGGGGAGGGCGCCTGCCAGGCGCTTGGAACGGCACTTGCCATGGCTGAGAGATACGGTTTTTCCATCTGCAATTATGACAACTATGTGGGAACGGCCGACTGGGGAGGAGAGGAAAGCCAGCTTGATATTCTGGCCCACCTCGACGTGGTTCCGGCCGGAGAGGGCTGGACTGTGACAGAGCCTTTTGATCCGGTGGAGAAGGATGGAAGACTCTATGGCCGCGGTACAGCCGATGACAAGGGACCGGCCGTTGCCGCCCTCTATGCGATGCGGGCTGTGAAGGAGTTGGGCATTCCGTTAAAGAAGCGTGTCAGACTGATTCTGGGAACCGATGAGGAGTGCGGCAGCAGCGATATTCAGCATTATTACGCTGTGGAGAAGGAGGCGCCGATGACCTTTTCTCCGGATGGCTCCTTCCCGGTTGTGAACATTGAGAAAGGCCATCTGGACGGAGAGTTTGAGGCAGTGTTTGAGGCCTCCCAGGAACTTCCCCGCGTGAAATCCATTCAGGCAGGCACGAAGAGCAACGTGGTTCCCGGAAAGGCACACGCTGTGTTTGAGGGAATCGACGATGACACCGTGAGAGCAGCGGCTGAGGAGACAGAACGGGAAACGGGGGTTTCCTTTGAAATTGTGGGAAAGGACGGCTGCCTTGAGATTACAGCCTGCGGAGCAGGCGCCCATGCGTCTACGCCTCAGGAGGGAAAGAATGCCATCACTGCCCTGATTCTTCTGATTACGAAGCTTCCGTTTGCAGACTGCAGGCAGCTGGAGGTGATAAAGGCCCTTCACCAGCTCTTCCCCCACGGGGACACAGAGGGACGTGCCCTTGGCGTGGCTATGGCAGATGAGCTGTCCGGCGCCCTCACTCTGGCCTTTGACATTCTTGAGGTGACAGAGGAGAAGATGCACGGAATATTTGACAGCCGTACGCCTCTGTGCGCCAATGAGGAGAATGTGCTGAAGCCTGTGACTGCAAAGATGGAGGAGCTGGGCATCACAATGCTCACCGATGAGATGCGTCCGCCCCATCACGTGGATGGAAATTCCGATTTCGTCAGAACACTTCTCTCTGCCTACGAGGAGTACACGGGAAGGAAGGGCGAGTGCGTGTCCATGGGAGGCGGCACATACGTCCATGATCTGAAGAACGGAGTTGCCTTCGGAGCCGCCCTTCCGGAAACTGACAACCGGATGCACGGAGCTGACGAGTTTGCTGTGATCGACGAGCTTCTCCTGAGTGCCAAGATTTTCGCTCAGGTGATTGCAGAGCTCTGCGCCTAGGCAGGAGTTCCGGGAGAGCACTGGCGTTGCACTGGTGCCTGCAGCCCGGTGCTGCTCCCGTTGAGTTCATAAAATCTTTATAAAAATTTCTGTTTTGAGAACAAAACTTAATGAAAGTTCAATTGATTTGCCCGCTGCTTTGTGATAAACTTTTGCCTCAGAAGCGGTGGGGGGTCAGTTGGACTTTTTTTCCGCTTCTGCCTTTTTCTGAAATTTCCTGTCCCTGAGGCCCTGGAAGCTGCAGGGACAGGGGGAGAACTTTATGTGGTAGCGGAAGGGTTCCCTTCCGGGAGAGGAGAATGAATTATGAGAAAAAAGACAGTTGCAGCTCTTGCAGCCGCTGTTTTGGCAGCAGGTGCAATTGCTGGATGCAGCAGCAGAGATACAGAAGAGAGCAGGGGGACAAAAGCCAGCGAAGGCACAGCGGAGAGTGGGGAGGAAACCGATGCTTCCTCTGAAGCTCAGGACGGCCAGGCAGAGGGAGCCGGGATCTCAGACGCGGATATCGTAATTGCGGGAGGAGATGCGGCCGGAATGGCTGCAGCGATTCAGGCAGTTGCCGAGGGTACGGATCCATCTAAAATTCTGGTTCTGGAAAAGAGCGGGGCAGAGGAAC
>JAHZAR010000104.1:4859-8457 GCA_019423835.1 Clostridiales bacterium
GACACCATGGCGGCAGGCGGCGGAAAAAACAGCCAGGAGATGGTAGAGCATATGGCCGAGAGCGGAAGAGAAGCTCTTGACTGGCTGAGAGATCAGGGCCTGGAGCTGGCAGGAGTGACACAGGCCGAGGGCTCCAGTGTGGCCAGAAGCTATCAGGCAGCAGACGGAGGAAAGCTGGGGGAGGAGATAGAGGCCAGGCTTCAGGAAAAGTTCGATTCCCTGAATGTGCATGTAGCGGAAAATGCAGAGCTTGCCCAGGTACTCTATGGATCTGACGGGGAAGTGACAGGAGTCAAGGTGAAGGGAGAAGACGGAGAGCAGGAGATTACCTGCCGGGCCCTTCTGGTGACAGATGCAGAATACCTGGATCTGCTTCAGGATCTGGCCGTATCCTATGTGACAGAGGAGGACGGAGCGTATGCAGGGATCCTGGTGGACAGCTGCGCCAATGCGGTGACGGCAGACGGAGGAGAGATTCCGGGACTTTACGGGGCAGGCGCTGTCATTGATGCGGCCCTTCACGGAGACAAGGCCCTGGCCGGAAATGAGCTGACAGGAACGATTGTGTTCGGCATGACGGCAGGCAGAGAAGCTGCCATCTACGCTCAGGACAACGCGCCGGAAGCATAAGACAGGAACCTGTGTGGGGAACCGGGCATACAATGGAATGAGGAGCCTTTTCAGGAGGAGCCCATGCGTCTTTGCGAGCTGAAGCAGAAGGAGGTTATCAATATCTGTGACTGCCGCCGCCTGGGGTATGTGGGAGATGTGGACTTTGATGCCTGCACCGGCAGGATTCTGGCTCTCATTGTGCCCGGGCCAGGCTGTCTGTGGGGATTTCTTGGGAGGGAGAGCGAATATGTGATCCCGTGGCGTGATATTCAGCAGATTGGAGATGACATTATCCTGGTAGAGCTGCATGAAAAAAAGGAAAAAGGATGAAAACGGCTTGCATATCTGGCCACAGTACGTTAAAATAAGGACAATATATCACACAGGAGGAACAGAACGTGAAATGTCCATTTTGTAATGCAGCTGACACGAAGGTAATTGATTCCAGACCGGCAGACGACAACAGCTCTATCCGCCGCCGCCGTCAGTGTGAAACATGCGGAAAGAGGTTTACAACCTATGAGAAGCTGGAGACCATGCCTCTCATGGTGATCAAGAAGGATAACTCCAGAGAGCTTTATGACCGCTCCAAGATTGAGGCGGGCATCCTTCATTCCTGCCATAAGCGCCCGGTATCCCCCCAGCAGATCAGCGCTACCATAGATGAGATTGAAAACCAGATTTTCAACAAGGAGGAGAGGGAAATTGAAACCTCTGCCATCGGCGAGCTGGTGATGGATAAGCTGAAGGATCTCGACGAGGTTGCCTATGTGCGCTTTGCATCGGTTTACCGGGAGTTCAAGGACGTGGGAACCTTTATGGAGGAGCTGGGAAAGCTCCTGAAAAAAGAGTAAGGGCCGCTAAAGACCGGGCAGAAAGACTGGATGGAAAGAAAGACAGAAAAGCATATGTTTAAAGCATTTTATCCGAAAGAATACCGGGACTCCGCTTATGATATCCCCTACGAGAAGTTTTACAGAGAGGGGATTCGCGGAGTCATTTTCGATATAGACAACACACTCGTTCCCCACGGAGCTCCGGCGGATCGGCGGGCGAAGGAGCTTTTTTCGCGCCTTCACGGCATGGGAATGAAAACCTGCCTGCTCTCAAATAATAAAGAGCCCAGGGTGTCATCCTTTGCCGGGCAGGTAAAATCTCCCTACATCTTCAAGGCCGGCAAGCCCGGGACGAAAGGCTATCAGAGAGCCATGGAGCTGATGGGCACAGATCCCGGGACAAGCCTTTTCGTGGGAGATCAGCTCTTTACGGATGTGTACGGAGCCAACAGGACCGGCATTTACGCAGTTCTGACAAAGCCGATCCATCCCAGGGAGGAGATTCAGATCGTGCTGAAGCGGCGGCTGGAGGCGGTGGTGCTTCTCTTCTACAGGAGAGCGTGCGAAAAGCAGAAAAAGAGCGGCCGATATGGCGGCAGGCCGGAAAAGAGCTGAGAAGAAACGGCGGCCGTGCAGAACCGCCGGGAAAGGACAGGCGGACAGGACAGATGAAAAATAATGAGAAAAACAGCCGCGCAGAGTGGGCGGCTCTGGTAAACGGAACGACAGAGGTATGCGGGATCCTTGCGGATCCGGTGGAGCATTCCATGTCGCCCATGCTGCAGAATCTTTATGCGAACAGTACCGGGACAGATATGGTCTATGTGCCCTTTCGCGTAAAGGAGGAGGAGCTTGAGGCGGCGGTCAGGGGGGCCTATGCCCTGAATGTCAGAGGACTGAACGTAACCGTTCCCCACAAGCAGAATGTGATGCGTTTCCTGGAAGGAATCGATGAGACAGCAGAGGCTGTCGGAGCGGTGAACACGCTGGTGCGCACAGAACACGGTTACAGGGGGTATAATACGGATGTTCCAGGCCTTTCAAGGGCTGTGAAGGAGGCCGGGATTGCGATCAGGGGCAGAAGCTGCATTCTGATCGGAGCAGGCGGAGCAGCAAAGGCGGCCGCCTATCTGCTGGCCAGGGAGGGAGCAGAGCATATTTACCTGCTGAACCGCAGCATCGGCCGTGCAGCGTCGCTGGCTGCCTGGGTGAATGAGCAGGCAGGGGGAAGGAAACTGGTTACGGCTCTCCCCATCTCTGAGTGGAGGAGCATCCCGGAGGGCAGGTATCTGGCCGTTCAGTCCACCAGTGTGGGTATGTATCCGAACACGGACAGCGCCCCTGTTGAGGACAGGGAATTTTACCATCTGATAGATGAGGCGGTGGATATTATCTATACGCCTGCGGAGACAAAATTCATGCGCCTTGTGAGAGAGGCGGGAGGCCGCGCGGTGAATGGTCTCCGCATGCTGATCTACCAGGGAGTGATCTCCTATGAGCTCTGGCATCCGGGGCAGAGAGTGAACCAGGAAACTCTGGCTCTTGCCGGAAGGCTCATAGAGGAGCGCCTTACCGGAGGAAGCGCCGAAAGCCCGGCCTGTGGGAAAACGCTCCAGAGCGGCTGTGAAGACAGAAATTCTCTCACTTCTTCGATTGTGCTCATTGGCTTTATGGGAGCCGGAAAGACAAGTGTGGGAAAAGTGCTTGCTGAGAGGACAGGCCTTCCGTTTCTGGACACGGATCAGGAAATTGAAAACAGAGCGGGCATGACCATACCGGAGATCTTTGAGACAAAGGGAGAAGAAGGGTTCAGGGCGGTGGAGACAGATACGCTGAGAGCCCTCATCCGGGAGGCTGAGGAGTCCCAAAGACCGGCAGTATTCTCCACAGGGGGAGGACTTCCCATGAGGGAAGAAAACAGGGAGCTTCTGAGAAATCTCGGTTTCTGCGTCTATCTGAAAACCTCATCCGGGGAGGTGCTCAGCCGTCTGAAGGGCGACACCACAAGGCCTCTTTTGCAGGGGGATCATGTGAAGGAGAGGGCAGAGCGGCTTTTAAAAGAGAGGGACCCCTTTTATGAGGCCGCATCAGACTGTATCGTGCTCACGGATCAAAAGAACCCGGAGGAGATTGCCGGCGAGATTGCGGCC
>JAHZAR010000105.1:0-1434 GCA_019423835.1 Clostridiales bacterium
GATCAGAGATATCCTCATCTGGAGTTGTCTTGATCCAGGCATTCTTTAACATAGCGCCGTCAGAACCTACGTAGTACTCATCATCTACCCAGGAATCTGTCAGCATGTTTCCATCCTCGTCAAGGTAGAACCACTTGGAGCCATCCTTTCTCCACTCGTCTTCTACCATATTATCATCGCTGTCATAGTAGTGCCAGATACCATCCTCATCCTTCTCCCAACCTGCGAAAGATGTCATGGAAGCGCCTACAGCGAGTAAAGCTGCTGCAGAAAGAACTGCAACTAATTTAGTCTGCTTTCTCATAATGAATGCACTCTCCTTTTTTCTTCTTGAAATCATTTTTTTCGAAATTCCTAACTGCATTACGTGGCTATTATACTTCGGATAAGGGAAATTATCGCAAGTTGCGCCCGGGATCGCGGATGTTTTTTCTGGTTTTCCCCAATTTCCTGTCTATTTCTCCTGTTTTTCCACCATTTTTTTATTTTTCTCTCCACACTATCTTGCTTTTCAGTCTGCCGAATGTTATAGTAAAACGGTGATTCTAATAATTGGATAATATTTCCAGTTTTACATAGTTTTACATATTTTTGAAACTATTTATATTTATTCATTTTTATACCAAGGAGAGTTTCTCATGGCTTTGTCTGTCAATCAGTTTCCGACTCCTGAACCGCGCTCTGTATATTCCGAGAACCACTGTCTGAACGCTTCTGACAAAGAAGAAATCGCCGGACGTATGAAAGAGATTGACTCTGCAATCCAGGATTTTTGCCAATATCTGCGTACAAAAAATATGGCATCTAATACGATCCATGTCTATTCCTATGCCCTGCGGCAGTTTTTGTGCCGCTATCATGAGGTTGACTTTTCTAACCTTCATCTTTATAAGGTTTTTCTCCTTGAACACTATAAACCGCAGACTGTCAACCTGCGTATTCGGGCAGTGAATTCTTACCTGGAGTTTACAAAGGCAAAATCCAAGAATCTCTCCATGGTAAAAATACAGCAGAAGAACTACCTGGAAAATGTGATCAGCGAGGCAGACTACGAATATCTGAAAAACTGCCTTTTGAGAGATGAGAAGTATCTTTATTACTTTATTATCCGCTTTATGGCCGCCACCGGAGCCCGTGTCAGTGAGGTAATCCAGTTTCAGGCTGAGGATATCAGAAACGGCTACAAGGATCTTTACTCTAAGGGAAACAAAGTCAGGCGCATTTATATCCCCAGAGCCCTTCATGAGGATGCCCTTCGCTGGCTGAAAGCCTCAAAAATCCAGTCGGGTGATATTTTTTTGAATCGTTTCGGCAGACGCATTACGCCAGCCGGAATACGCGGACAGCTAAAGGTTCTCGCTCTCAACTACGGCATCAATCCTGATGTAGTCTACCCCCATTCCTTCCGGCACCGCTTCGCCAAAAGCTTTATTG
>JAHZAR010000105.1:1444-8263 GCA_019423835.1 Clostridiales bacterium
TGTGGGGATATTTCCCTGCTTTCTGATCTCCTCGGACACCGCAATATAGAGACAACAAGGATTTATCTGCGCCGCTCCAGCAGTGAACAGTACGAAATCATTAATAAGATAGTGGACTGGTGATGAACATGAATTTAGAAGAACAGTTGGATTATTTTAAACTTTATCTCCAAAAGCAGGGAAAGAGCTCAAACACGATTCTCTCCTACCTGTGTTCTCTGCGCCTTTTTTTCTCCCTCTACAATGAGCTAAACGTAGATAACCTTCATGCCTACCGCGATTACCTTCTGTCACATTACAGGATCAACACTGTCAACACACGTATCCATGGGATCAACCGCTTTCTTGACTGTCTCTCTGCTCTGGCTTCCGAACAACCAGAAAGCAGACAGCAGTCTGTCTCCTCTTCTGCAGGCGGTCCTGCTCCTGCCGGCCAATCTCATACGGAAGCTGTATTTTCTGTCAGAAATGAAAGCTATTTATATAAGGAAGCTTTTCATTCGGAATCTCCCGTTTCTGATCTCAGTGTTTTCCGCCTGGAACCGTTAAGACTCCTTCCGTCTCCGGAAAAAATCTGTTTCCGTCTCCCGGTGCCCGAGTATGAAAATTCCTCTGCAGAATCTGTTCCTTCTGCTTTAACCGCATCTCCTGCCCCTTCATTTTCTTCCCCTGACTCCGGCTGTCCCGGCTCACTCCCCGTCCTTTCTGATGGAGACAGCTTCAAGCTGAATCCTGTAAAGACACAGCAGAGAACCTATCTGGACACCGTCATATCTGAACGGGATTACGAAAAATTTAAAAGGCGTCTGAAAAAGGACAAAAACTATTACTGGTATTTTGTAGTCCGCTTTCTCGGGGCGACGGGAGCCAGAATCAGCGAGCTACTGCAGATCAAGATGGAAAACCTGAAAAGCGGCCATCTGGATCTCTATTCCAAGGGAGGTAAAATCCGTCGGCTCTACCTGCCCCGCCGGCTCTGTGACGAGGCTCTGCCATGGTTTGAATCGAAGGGAATAAAAAGCGGATTTATTTTTCTCAACCATCATGGCCAGGTCATTTCATCCAGGGGAATTGCAATCCAGCTTAAACAGCTGGCTATACGGTACAGAATCGATCCTGACACCATCTATCCACATTCCTTCCGCCACCGTTTTGCCAAAAATTTTCTGAAGAAATTCAATGATATTTCTCTGCTGGCAGACCTGATGGGCCATGACAGCATTGAGACTACCAGAATCTATCTGACCCGTTCAAGCGTAGAGCAGAAGGAGCTTCTGGACAGAATCATCACATGGTAGCGGCAAAGAGTCTGACAGCATTTCCCATATAAGGGCAGCCTCACTGCATTGTCCTTTAGTGAAAACACTGTACTGACAAACTGATCTTCCGGCAGAGGCTGGGACTCCCTGCCATACTGCCCCCATCCTCTATGCGGCTCAGATGGCGCATTCAGACGGAACCGGCCAGTTCCCTTATCCGCCGAAAGTGACCGGAAATAAGTGTCGGTATCCCCTGGATTGAGGTCAATCATAAAATACGGTTTTTATCTTAATCGGTAAATGCCATAAGCGCTGTCCCCAAAATGGCATGCATTCAGGAGGCTTTGCCGCAGATGTTACCATATTTTTTAAGTGTCTGCTGAAAAAGTTACAAAAAAAGAGCAGGGTACATAATTTCTATATACCTTGCTCAATGAGAGGCACCCTGCTCGTGCGTGAACTAAATGCCACTGGCCTCACTGCCTTTTTTCAGTATCCTTCCCTGCCTGCCGGATTCTCCCTCTGTCAGAGAACCTTGCTGAGGAAGGTTTTCAGTCTTTCATTCTTCGGGTTCGAGAAAAATTCTTTCGGCTCATTCTCCTCCACAAAGTTTCCCCCATCCATAAACATCACGCGGGTAGCAACCTCTCTGGCAAAGCCCATCTCATGGGTAACTACCACCATAGTCATTTTTTCCTCTGCCAGATCCCGCATGACATTCAGCACCTCTCCTACCATCTCAGGGTCGAGAGCGGAGGTGGGCTCGTCAAACAGCATCACATCCGGCTTCATGCACAGGGCGCGGACAATGGCGATTCGCTGCTTCTGACCTCCTGAAAGCTGGCTCGGATATGCCTTTGCCCTGTCGGCAAGTCCCACTCTCTCAAGAAGTTTCATGGCCTCCGGCTCAATCTCTTCCTTTTTCTTTCCCTGGAGCTTAATCGGCGCCAGTGTCAAATTCTCCAGAATCGTCATATGTGGAAACAGATTGAACTGCTGAAATACCATTCCCATTTTCTGCCGGTGCTTATTTATGTCTGTTCTTCTGTCCGTGATATCTGTTCCCTCAAACAGGATCTGTCCTTCTGTCGGTTCCTCCAGAAGGTTCAGGCATCTCAAAAAAGTACTCTTTCCTGAACCGGAGGCTCCTATCACGCAGACAACATCCCCTTTATAAATATCCACTGTCACATCCTTCAGAACCTGAAGGGAACCAAAGCTCTTTCCCAGATGTTTCACCTGGATTAAAGGCTCTTCCATTCTGTTAGTGCTCACTCTGTCTAAGCCTCCTTTCCAGAATCTTGATAAGCTGAGTGAAAACAAGCACAATCGCAAGGTAGATCACTGCCACCGCAATCAAAGGCATAAACGCACTGTAGGTACGGCTTCTGATAATATCTCCCCCCTTGGTCAGATCCTGAAGCCCGATATATCCGGCAATAGAGGTTTCCTTCAGAAGGGCGATAAACTCGTTGCAGAGAGCCGGAAGCACATTTTTAAATGCCTGCGGCATGATAATATACCACATAGTCTGCGGGTAGTTAAATCCAAGACTTCTTCCCGCCTCAAACTGTCCATTGTCAATGGACATGATTCCGCTCCGGAAGATCTCCGCCACGTAGGCACCCGAATTAATTCCAAAGGCCAGAACCGCTACCAGCACCTTATCGATTCTGACGCTGGCAAATATTACATAGTAAATAATCAGGAGCTGCACCAGCACCGGAGTCCCTCTGATGACAGTCAGATAGACATTGCAGATGAAGTTCAGAACCTTCAGGTGGTGCGTCTTATCATAGGTAGACCGGATGATTCCCACAATAAATCCGATTACAATGCCGACCAGCACTGCAAAGAAGGTAATCTGAATGGTTGCCACAAGGCCGTCTGCAATATAATGCCAGTTATCCCCATTAATAAAATTTCTGGTAAATGTATCCACAAACTGATTCCACATAGTCCCTGTTCTCTCTCATTACTTTCATACGCTTTCCTGTATGTCAGGTGCCGCTGCCCGCACTCCGACTGCTCTGGACATCTGGAGCATACCGGCCCCTCTACCGCAGGAAAGCTGCACCCATTCAATCACAGGTGCAGCCGTCGATTTCTGTCTCCGTTAAGTTTACTCTGCCGGGATATATTTGTCAACAATGGCGTCAAGTGTTCCCTCTTCCTTCAGCTCTGCAATAGCCCCGTTGATCTGATCCAGAAGCTCTGTATTGTCCTTGCTCACTGCCATAGCGTAGTCTTCCGAAGATAATGCCTCGTCGAGAATGACCAGTCCCTCACCCTGCGCAACAAAATTCTTGGCAGGAGCATTGTCGATTACCACCGCATCAATTTTTCCCTGAGTCACAGACTGGACTGCCTCAAATCCCTTATTGTAACGCTCAACTGTTGTGCCTTCAATCTCGCTCACAAGGAGATCGCCGGTCGTTCCCAGCTGAACCCCCACTACCTTTCCGGCCAGATCATCCACAGAGGCAATGTCGCTTCCCTCCTTGACAATAATCACCTGAGCTGCCGTCGCATATGTATCTGTAAAGTTTACAGATGCCTCCCTGTCCGGTGTCACGGTCATACCGGCTGCAACAAAATCTACCTTATTGCTGACCAGGGCAGGAATCAGAGCGTCAAACTCCATATCCTCAACCTGTACCTCCATGCCCAGCTTTTCTCCGATTGCCTCTGCAATCTCCACATCAATTCCCACAATCGCATCGCCGTCATAGTACTCATATGGCGGGAAGGTTGCGTTTGTTCCCATAATTAAAGTGCCGCCTGCCGTCTCCTCTGCTTTCTCCGCATCTTCAGCTGCTGTCGTTTCCCCGGCTGCTGCCTCAGTGCCTGCGGACGTTGTTTCCTCAGATGCTGCCGCTGTCGTATCTGCTGTACCGCCTCCGGATGAACAGCCTGCCAGCGCTGCTGCCATAACTGCTGCCACAGATAATGCCAAAAATTTCTTCTTCATAATAAACTCCTCCATTTATCTCCTTTTCATTTTTCTTTGCCTGTTTCCATTTTTCACTCATGGACCTCTTTGCCCTGTAATGAAAACCAGTGCCGCATTTTTCGTTCTGCCTGGCTGTACAGAGAATCTCTTTTTTATCCTTTTGAATATTTATGTATTCTCTGCATTCATCTGATATACCACTATTATACGCATTTTCCAGAAATAGTCAACTGTTTTTTTGTATAAATAAAATTCATTTTGTTTATTTATACATTCTAATCAACAAAATTACTGCTATATACATCATTTATGAATATTTTATCATTCACAGCAGTCATTTCTCCCTGCCGCTTGTCTTTTTCCCCGGAAAGGACTATACTGAATCTGCCGAAAGGAACTTTTCCCACACAAAGAGGTTATTTTATGAGATATCTGATTGTAAACTATATTTTAAAGCCCACCGCCTGGCCGATGGAGCCTCCTGCTCCCGGTTCTGTCTTTCACCTGACTCTCAGTTTTATTCTGATCGCTCTGGCTCTCCTTCTGGCATGGAAGCTGCGCCATTTGAGTGAACCGCAGGCCATACGGCTTCTGGCGGGTCTTGGGATTTTTCTCATCTGCTCCGAACTCTACAAACAGCTCTTTATCTACTATATCGAAAATAGCGGCCATTACAACTGGTGGTACTTCCCATTTCAGCTGTGCAGTCTTCCCATGTACCTCTGCCTGCTCCTGCCCTTTCTCACAGAGAACAAAAAGTCTCTGCTCTTCACCTTCATGTACCAGTACAACCTTTTAGGCGCCCTTCTGGTTTTTGCAGAGCCCAGCGGACTGATGCATCCCTACTGGACGCTGACTCTGCATGGATTTTTCTGGCATGGAATTCTCGTATTTATCGGCTTTTTCATTCTGTTCTCCGGACGCGCCTCGTCTGAAAATGGGGACTTTCTGAAGACCACTGCGCTCTTTCTGTCCTGCTGTGCCATTGCTACCGGGATCAATATACTGTCCCGCCAGGTTGCCCTGCCGCCCTGGCAGAATGCGGACATGTTTTACATATCCCCCTTTTATCCCAACACGCAGATTGTTTTCCGCCAGATTGCCGAACGCTTCGGAATTTTGGCTGGGAATACTGCCTATCTGGCTGCCATCATAGCCGGCGCCATTCTGATGAAATGGATTTCAGATATGAAATGGAAATGAAAAGGGACAGCCGGTTACAGCAGCCATCCCTCCTGCAAAATCATTCTGTTTTCATGGGATATTCCTTCCTTTACCGCGGCAAAGCACTTCGCCCCATACCAGTTTCCCTAATTTTCACTTACTCTGCACATGGTGAATTCCCCATACGCCGTCACCACACGATAATAGCCGCACAGTTCCCGGTTCAGCTCCTGATCCGGCGTATCCACCAGGAATGGCTGGTGGTGGAATTCTGCGATCTTTGCCTTTGTAGCAATAATCACGATATTTTCCCTGCCAATCTCCCGGATGACCTCCGGCGTGATCTGCTGATTTCCGCGGCCAAAAAGAAAACCCTGACCTCCTGTCACTGTCACAATCAGCTTTGTCTTCTTTCCTCTGATATAGTCAAGAATTTTATCACCATACAGATCATTTGCCACCAGCTCCCGGTTCTTTATCAGGTCAACGCCGATCAGGGTGTTTTTCAGCCCCAGCATCTGCATGATTCCCCTGGTGGTGGTTCCTGCTCCGATCAGGTAGTAAGTGTCGTTGTCCATGTGTTCCACAATCTCATGGGCAATAGACTCGATGGCAGCCGTCTCGGAGAGAGGCGTCGGCGCCTTTCTGTTCTGGGTGTAAACATGCTCTAAGGGAACAGAGAGATAACCGTACAGTCTTGTGTTAATGATTTCCTGACGGTAGAGTTCCTCATCAATATCCAGCACCTCCTGCTCTGCCGTCTTTGTCACCTTTCCTGACAGCCAAAGCTTTGCAAGGCTTCCGGCGCTCTGGGGATTTTTTGCATAGACAGGAGAATGAATTTTCCCGCCTGCCGGGATTCCCAGAGCAGGGAGCTCCGTTCCCACTCCCTCGTAGATGTCGCGGGCTGTCCCGTCTCCGCCTGCAAACAGCAGGAGATCCACCCCCTCCTCCTTTAAGCGCCTTGCCAGGGAGAGTGTATCAGCCCGTGAGCTGTCGAGAAGGGCATTCAGGTCTTTTCCCCCCTCAGGCATCAGAACAGCAGTCCGAAATCCCAGCTCCTCTGCCGCCTCCGCCCCCATATCACCGGGGTAGGTGAGAATTTCTATATCATCCTTCAGTTCCAGAAGCTCTGCAAGGGCAATTCGCACTCTCTCATTTGCCCTGGGCTTCGCACCGCGTCTGAGCGCTTCTTCCACCATATGATCGGTGCCCTTGAGGCCCACACTGCCTCCCATACCGGCTACCGGATTAATAATCAGACCTAATTTTTTCATGGTTGTATTTACTCCTTCTTCTATAACTGTGCAGGGGTGACGGAGGAATTATGATATAATTTTTTGTCCCGGAAAAGTCACAAAAAATTATATCATAATTCCTCCTGTTCTGCTAATGCGGAAAAGCAAATTTTTTCCCACAGGTTGATTTCTGATTTCAGCTGTC
>JAHZAR010000106.1 GCA_019423835.1 Clostridiales bacterium
ACAGAAGACCTGAGATGATCACTATGGAGGTGAGGGGAAGAAACCTGGTGACAGGACTTCCGAAGACGATTGTTGTGACCTCCGATGAGACGCTGGAGGCACTCAGAGAGCCGGCCATGCAGATTGTGGACGCTGTTCACAACGTGCTTGAGAGAACACCGCCGGAGCTGGCAGCCGATATTTTTGACCGGGGCATTGTGCTGACAGGAGGCGGATCGCTGCTCAGCGGCCTGGATGCGCTGATCGAGGAAAAGACAGGAATCACCACGATGATTGCCGAGGATCCTCTGACAGCAGTTGCCATCGGAACCGGAAAGTTCATTGAGTTTGCCCACGGAGAGGGCTCCAGGAATTTTGACTAGGGACAAGCTATGGCTTCAGTGAAAGGTTTTGTTGAAAAAATCAAATACAGGAACGAGGACAACGGTTATACGGTTTTAAGCGTCACCGGCTCGGAGGATGGGGAGGAATACATCCTGGTGGGCAGCTTTTCCTGCATCAGTGAGGGAGAGCTTATTGAGGCGTCCGGCCATATGACCGAGCATCCTGTTTACGGGGAACAGCTTGCGGTGGAGCACTATGAGATCAGACCGCCGGAAGACACAGTTTCCATGGAACGCTATTTAGGCTCCGGTGCCATCAAAGGCATCGGGGCTGCTTTAGCTTCAAGGATAGTGAAAAAATTTAAGACGGACACCTTCCGGATTATAGAGGAGGAGCCGGAACGCCTGGCCGAGATCAGGGGGATCAGTGAAAAGATGGCCATGGCCATTGCGGATCAGGTGGAGGAGAAGCGCGATATGCGTCAGGCCATGATGTTTCTTCAGGAGTACGGTATCTCCATGAATCTGGCGGCCAAAATCTACCAGGAGTATGGCCCGGCCATGTACGGGATTATCAGGCAGAATCCCTACAAGCTGGCTGACGACATTCCAGGCGTGGGCTTTAAGATGGCAGACGAGATCGCGGCGAAGGTGGGGATATTTACGGACTCTGACTTCAGAATCAAGAGCGGCATTCTCTACACCCTGTTAAAAGCTGCGGCAAACGGCCATACATATCTGCCCAGGGAAATTCTCTGCGCCCGGGCTTCTGAGCTTCTGAGCGTAAAGCAGGAGGAGATTGGGAAGCATCTGGTGGACATGCAGATGGACAAGCGGCTTGTGATCAAGTATGGGCGCAGCGGAGAGGAGGGCGGCACGCAGACGGCATCGGCCTCTCATGGGGAGCTGAGGGAGGAAGAAGAAGCTGATTCTGAACCGGAACGCCCCCAGCTTGTCTATGCCTCTCAGTATTACTATACGGAGCTCAACACGGCAAAGATGCTTCATGATCTGAACATCACCGGGGATCAGTCCGAGGAATCTATCAGAAAGAGCCTTGGCCGCATTCAGGAGCAGGAAAATATAGAGCTGGACGAGCTTCAGATACAGGCGGTGATCGAGGCAGTCAACTGCGGACTCCTGATTATTACAGGAGGCCCCGGAACGGGAAAAACCACAACCATCAATACGATCATCCGCTACTTTGAGATGGGCGGCCTCGACATTCTGCTGGCAGCGCCCACCGGAAGAGCTGCCAAGCGGATGACGGAGGCCACCGGCTGTGAGGCCAGGACGATCCACCGTCTGCTGGAGCTGACGGGAGCGCCCCTGGAGGAGAAGGGAAATGACGCAGGGCAGAGGGGGAAACTGGCAAACGGGGGGATGCACTTTGAGAGAAACGAGGAAAATCCTCTGGATGCAGATGTGATTATCATTGACGAGATGTCCATGGTAGATATCCACCTGATGCATTCCCTGCTGCGGGCCGTCAATGTGGGAACCCGGCTGATTCTGGTAGGGGATGTGGATCAGCTGCCCAGTGTGGGACCGGGCAATGTGCTCAGGGATATTATCGAATCCGGCTGCTTCCACGTGGTGAAGCTGACGCGGATTTTCCGCCAGGCAGCACAGAGCGATATTGTCGTCAATGCCCACAGAATCAACAGAGGAGAGAGGATCCCACTCGGAAAGAGAAGCAGCGATTTCCTCTTTATCAGGCAGGAGGATCCGTCCGCTATCGTCCGCTCCATGATCACGCTGGTGAAGGACAAGCTGCCGGGCTATGTGAAGGCAGATGTGTTTGATATCCAGATTATGACGCCTATGCGGAAGGGAGCTCTGGGTGTGGAGCGGCTGAATACCATCCTGCAGCAGCACCTGAATCCGCCGTCGCCTGACAAGAGGGAGAAGGAGACGGGAGGCATGATTTTCCGCACCGGCGACAAGGTGATGCAGATAAAAAATAATTATCAGATGGAGTGGGAGCTGAGAAACCAGTACGGGATCCCTGTGGACAGGGGGACAGGAGTGTTCAATGGGGATACCGGCATTATCAGGGATATCAATACTTTTTCCGAACTGGTCACCGTGGAATTTGACGAGGGAAAGATGGTAGAGTACAGCTTTAAGCAGCTGGAAGAGCTGGAGCTGGCCTACGCCATCACCATTCACAAATCGCAGGGGAGCGAGTACCCGGCTGTGGTGATCCCTGTCTATCCGGGGCCGAGGATGCTGATGACGAGAAACCTGATCTATACGGCTGTCACAAGGGCCAGAACCTGTGTCTGCCTGGTAGGTATTCCACAGATCTTTCAGAGCATGGTGGATAACGCCTCAGAACAGAAGCGGTACTGTGGACTGAAGGACAGGATTCAGGAGATTGAGGAGAGCCTGATGTAGGGAATCAGGAGAACATAAAAGACAGAAGAGAAAAAGGGGCGTCTTTGGCGCAGCCGGAAACGCCCCTCCTGTATCTGGCAGCGGGAAAGGCAGCCAGAGAACCGCTTTTTCCCAGGCCGTTATTATCTGGAACATATCCTTATCATATCGTATTTATTTTGGAAATCTTACTGTTTTCTATCATTCTTTTTTTCATATATCTTACCATCTATGTGATTTTTAATCATTGCATTGCCCCGGACGCGGATGCTGAAACTGCGGCAGAAGCCTGCTCACAGCAGGGCAATGGAAGGAAAAGCACAGAGTCAGTGTGGGGAGGGGATATTCTTGGAGTTCGATTTAAAGAAAATCTGGCTGAAATGTGGCAGGGCAGGCGGGTATCCTGCAAA
Organism: Clostridiales bacterium; assembly: GCA_019423835.1. Classification (GTDB taxonomy): domain Bacteria; phylum Bacillota; class Clostridia; order Lachnospirales; family Lachnospiraceae; genus Otoolea. The sequence continues at coordinate 3,113 of JAHZAR010000106.1, forward strand.
GGAGCCGGCTCTTTTGGCAGCGGATTTGCTGTTTCCGCGGCGCTGCCCCGTCTGCGGCGATATAGTGCTTCCAAAGGGAAGGCTTATCTGCCCCGGATGCCTAAAAAAGCTGTCTTTTGTGACACCGCCGGTCTGCATGAAATGTGGAAAAGAGATAGGAAGTGAACTGCAGGAATACTGTCCGGACTGCCTGCGGCGCCCAAGGAGCTTTGAGTATGGAATGGCTCTTCTGAACTATAATAAGACTGCGGCAGCTTCCATGGCGGAGGTAAAATACAGGAATAAGAGGGAATACCTGGATTTTTATGCCCGGGCGGCAGCCGTGCGCTTCGGGGAGCGGATTCGGGCCTCCGGGATTCAGCGGATTGTTCCGGTCCCTGTCCACCCGTCGCGGTTCAGGAAAAGGGGATTTAACCAGGCTGAAGAGCTGGCAGGGAGGCTCTCACAGGAGCTTCAGATACCGGCTGCCGGGCTTCTGCTGAGGGTGAAAAAGACGGATCCCCAGAAAGGGCTGGGGGCAGGGGGAAGACTCAAAAACCTGGCACAGGCCTTTCAGGCCCTGCCGGAGGCAAAGAACTGGGAACGGGTGCTTCTGGTGGATGACATTTACACGACAGGGAGCACGGCGGAGGCGTGTACCAGGGCGCTTTTAAACGCCGGAGTAAAAAAGGTTTATTTTTTTGCTGTTTGTATTGGACATGGGAGGTAAAGTAGGATATGATGATAGAAGGACTTTTTGGTCCGGCAGGAGGGCAGACTTCTGCCAGAGAATGAAAAGGAGGGCGGCTGTCAGGAAAGTAATGAAGCATGGCCTGCTGCCTCTGCAGGGGCAGGAAAAGGCAGCAGAGGCCTGAAAAGCTGCGAAAAGGAGTTGCAAATGAAGGAGTATACCTATCAACTGGAAAAAGAGGACTACAGAGAGTGGATCCGGTGGAACATTAAAAAGCATGATCAGAGGAAGGCGCGGCTGATTACAGTCGGTGTGCTGCTGGCACTTCTGGCTGTCACCCTGGCGGGGAATTTTTCGTCGGGAAAACCGATTGCCGCAGCAGTTGGCTCTTTGGTGACCTTTACCTTACTTGGAGTAATCATGCTCTACTTTATCTCTCCGCAGAACCAGGAGAGAATGATCTGGAAGAAAAGCGGGCTTAAAAAGATGGAGAAGACAGGATTTCCCACCGTCAGCCTGTCCGTCCGGGAGGACGGCTTTGATCTCTTCGGACCGGATCGGGAAGCGAATCATGTGCATTACCAGTTTACTAACCTGGATGATATTGTGGAACTGGAACGCCTTCTGCTCCTGAAAACCTCCGACGGGAGCTACCAGTTTGTGGCCAAACGGGTGTTTGCCGATGAGGAGGAGAAGCAGGAGTTCCTCAGTTTCCTGAGGGAAAAGATGCAGGATGCAAAGGAAAATCCCGAGAAGTACAGGAAAGCAGAAACAGAAGCTGCTGCAGGAACCAGCAGTGATGAAACAGAACGAAGTGTCTGGGAAGAGGGCTATGTAGTCAGAAACCAGAATACTGCAGGAATGGGAAAGATTGGTCAGATGGCCAATATCCTTGCACGTACAGGCGAGGAGGAAGAACCAGCAGAAGGATCAGGTGAAGAGCCGGAGAAAGAGCCGGGTGACGGAGGGGACAGTCCGGCACGGGGGGAAGAGAAAACGGAGGAGTCATAGCCCGGGACCTGCCTGTTATTTCCGGGAAGCGGTAAGGCGGTTCAGCAGATTTCGGCAGATGCTGCGGCCGCAGCTCTGCAATGACAAAAGAGGAGGAGATTGGCTTGAGAATACGCGATGCCCTGGAACAGGATGTCAGGGAGATGATGGAAATTTTTAATTATGAGGTGAGAAACACCACAGCCTCCTTTGCAATTCAGGAAAAGACCTATGAGGATCGCCTGGAATGGTTTCATGCCCACGGCACAGAGAATCATCCGCTGATTGTCGCTGAGGAGGATGGAAGGGTTGCCGGCTACGCCTGCCTGTCCCAATACCGTCCCCACGAGGCTTACAGAAAAACCGTGGAGCTGTCTGTTTACGTATCGCCGGAATTCCGGAAAAGGGGAGTGGGCGAGGCTTTGATGCAGGAGATCATCCGCCTGGCAGGAGAGGACAGAAATACCAGGACTGTCATTTCCGTGATCACAGCGGAAAATCAGGCCAGTATCCGCCTCCATGAAAAAATGGGCTTTTCCTTCTGCGGCACCATGCACGAGGTAGGAGAGAAATTCGGCAGAATGCTGGACATTGTCAACTATGAGCTCCTTGTCTGAGAAGGGCCCCGAATATAAGCGGAACAGAAATATGAAACAGCTGCCCCGAAATGGGGCAGGAGACAGATATGGGAGGTACACTGCCGGCGTTGGCCAGCTGTGCGCCTCCTATTTTTGTGGAGATAAGGAAGAGCAGCCAGAAACCGGTGCCCTGGCGGACCGCTGTTTTCTGTAATGATCTGTAAGGGATTTGTTTCTTGCGGCCTGTATATATGTATGATAAGCTGAAATCAGGACAAACGGAAAATTTTCAGAAGAGAGAGGAGAGAAAGAATGAGAAAACCTGTAAAAGCTCTGCCTGGTACAGCGTCTGTACAGGCAGAAACGGGAGAGCAGGAACAGACGAAACAGGAGCAGGGGGAGTTTCCCGGCAGCTCAGAAGAAGAGGGAGTGGAGATAATCGGAGGGGGAAACGGCCGTAAAATTTTATGACAGCGGATGGAACGGAAGTATTCCTCTGCGCCGGCGGGCCTGCACCCACAGATTTCTGCCTGATGTGGAAGGACAGGGAAACAGGGGACTATGTGACTGAGCCGGTTGTGTGGGAAGAGTAAAAGCTGCCTGGTTTGGGGAAAAGGCTAAGAGACAGCGGGAAAGGGAATCAGGAAAACGGCGTGGACCGGCAGGGAAAAACTAATTGCTTTTTCCCTGCCGATATGGTATAATAAATTTTACATCATCAGTAAAGAAATAGATTCACAAATATATTGACGAATCACAGGTTTTATGGTATAGTAGACGGGCGAATGGAAGAGCCAGGTCTTTTTTTTATGCTCAAAAACGCAGGGAAAGGCCTGAAAAATTTGAATTTATGTGGAGGTGGAAGTCGTGCGCACAAAAATCACACTGGCATGTACGGAATGCAAGCAGCGTAACTACAACATGACCAAGGATAAGAAGACTCATCCGGACAGAATGGAAACGAAGAAGTACTGCAGATTCTGTAAGAGACATACGATGCACAAGGAAACAAAATAAGTTCCGTGCCAGTATAAAGGATCAGGCGTTCGCTTGAACATTTTGGAGGACAGAGAATGGGTGAGACAGGGAATACCGAGAAGGCTCAGAAGAAGAGCTTTTGGAAAGGCCTTGAGGCTGAGTACAAGAAGATAATCTGGCCTGACAAAGAAACCCTTCAGAAGCAGACAGCAGCCGTTGTGGCAGGAGCTGTCGCTTTAGGTCTGATTATTGCGGCATTAGACACGGCGATTGTGTTCCTGCTGCACTATATCATCTAATAACAGGGGATAAGGTGAGATTATGTCAGAAGCAAATTGGTATGTAGTTCATACTTACTCAGGCTATGAAAACAAGGTTAAGGTAGACATTGAGAAGACCATCGAGAACAGAGGGCTTCAGGATCAGATCCTGGAGGTGTCCGTTCCCATGCAGGATGTAGTCGAGATCAAGAATGGAGCCCAGAAGCAGGTTGCCAAAAAGATGTTTCCCGGATATGTGCTCATTAACATGGTTATGAACGATGACACATGGTATGTAGTGCGTAATACCCGCGGTGTAACAGGTTTTGTTGGCCCGGGTTCCAAGCCGGTTCCTTTAACAGAGGATGAGATGGCAAATCTCGGCTTTAAACCAGCCGGAGTAGTTGTCGATTACGAGGTGGGAGATGCGGTTGTCGTCATCTCCGGTGCCTGGAAGGATACCGTTGGTGTTATCAAGTCCATCAACGAGAACAAACAGACACTTGAAATTACCGTGGAAATGTTCGGCCGTGAGACACCGGTTGAGCTTAATTTCACAGAAGTTAAGAAGATGTAAGATGCGGCCTGTCATATCTGAGAGGCTCGTGGGAGGGTTCATCCCGCCATTACCACAATATTAGGAGGTGCCTTATCATGGCAAAGAAAGTAACAGGATATATTAAATTACAGATTCCTGCTGGTAAAGCGACACCAGCTCCGCCAGTTGGTCCGGCTCTCGGACAGCACGGCGTTAACATTGTACAGTTTACAAAGGAGTTCAACGCCAGAACAGCAGATCAGGGTGACCTGGTAATCCCGGTTGTCATCACTGTATATGCTGACAGAAGCTTCAGCTTTATTACAAAGACTCCGCCGGCTGCCGTTTTATTAAAGAAGGCATGCAAGCTGAAATCCGGCTCTGCAGTACCGAATAAGACAAAGGTAGCTACCATCTCCAAGGAAGAGGTCAGAAAGATTGCTGAGCTCAAGATGCCAGACTTAAATGCAGCAAGCATCGAGGCTGCTATGAGCATGATCGCCGGAACTGCAAGAAGTATGGGTATCACAGTAGAGGAGTAAGTTTCACTTACAGTCTGCGAAAACGAGATGTTGAATTAGAAACGTGGGAGGGCAATCCCCGACAATACCACTAGGAGGTTATTTATAATGAAAAGAGGAAAAAGATACGTAGAGGCTGCTAAGTTAGTAGACCGTACAAATCTTTATGACGCATCCGAAGCTATCTCTATCGTTAAGAAGGCAGCAGGTGCTAAATTTGATGAAACTGTTGAAGCTCATATCAGAACCGGTTGTGACGGACGTCATGCTGATCAGCAGATCCGCGGCGCTGTAGTTCTTCCTCACGGAACAGGTAAGACAGTCAGAATCCTTGTATTCGCAAAGGGACCGAAGGCTGACGAGGCTCAGGCAGCAGGCGCTGATTACGTAGGAGCAGAGGAGTTAATCCCGAAGATTCAGAACGAGGGATGGCTTGACTTCGACGTAGTTGTAGCTACACCGGACATGATGGGCGTTGTTGGACGTTTAGGACGTGTACTCGGACCGAAGGGCTTAATGCCAAACCCGAAGGCCGGAACCGTTACCATGGACGTGACAAAGGCTATCAACGATATCAAGGCCGGTTAGA
>JAHZAR010000107.1 GCA_019423835.1 Clostridiales bacterium
ATAGGCGCGGAGGTATCGGCGCCTGCATCCGCCGCCCTGGAAGGGCCGCAGATACAGGCACCCTGTGGGATCCTGATGGAGGCCTCTACAGGAACGGTGCTGTATGAGAAAAATGCGGACGAGGCGAGGAATCCTGCCAGTGTCACAAAGATCATGACTCTGCTTTTAACCTTTGATGCTCTTAAATCAGGGAAGATTGCCCTCTCGGACGAAGTGGTGACAAGTGCCCACGCCAAGTCCATGGGAGGTTCTCAGGTCTTTCTCGAGGAGGGGGAGGTGCAGACAGTGGAAACACTGATCAAGTGCATCGTCATTGCGTCGGGAAATGACGCCTCGGTGGCAATGGCTGAGTACATAGCAGGGGATGAAGCGTCTTTTGTTCAGATGATGAATGACAGAGCGAAGGGGCTGGGGATGGAGCACGCCAATTTTGAGGACTGCTGCGGGCTGACTGATTCGGCCTCACACGCCATGTCCGCCAGGGATATTGCCCTGATGACGAGGGAGCTGATCACAAAGTACCCGGAAATCTTTAATTATTCTACTATCTGGATGGAGAATATTACCCATGTGACGAAGCAGGGGACCAAGGAGTTCGGCCTTTCCAATACGAATAAGCTGCTGAAGATGGCTACGAATTTTGAGGTGACGGGGCTCAAAACAGGCTCCACCTCCACGGCAAAATACTGTCTGTCAGCTACGGCGCGAAAGGACGGGGTAGAGCTGATTGCCGTCATCCTGGCTGCGCCGGATTACAAGACAAGGTTTAATGATGCGGTGACTCTTTTAAATTACGGCTATGCGAACTGCCGTCTTTATACAGATAAGGATGTGGGACAGATACCGGAGGTACAGATACAGGGGGGCGTGCAGGATACAGTTCCCGTGCGGATCGACAAACCATTTTCCTATCTGGGAACCTCGGGGGAGGATTTTTCAGGGATTGAAAAAGAGTGGATATTCGAGACGGAGCTGGCGGCCCCGGTACAGGAGGGAGAGATTGTCGGAAAGCTCGTCTACCGCCTGAACGGCAAGGAGATTGGCCAGGTGGATGTGGTGGCAGCGAAAGAGGTTCCCAAGGAGACCTTTTTCGATGTCATAAAAGAAGTGTGGGAGGCGGCGCTTTTGTAGAATGTCTGCGGGAGAACCGGAGTCTGCCCTCTGCTGGCGGTGCGGCAGAGCGCAGACCCCGGTCTCAGTTGACGGGATGAGTGACATTTTGTATAATAAAGTAAATTAATTATTTTAATTTTATGTAATATTTCACAAAAACTGAAGATTTGCGGTGACTGCACCGCGGGAAAACAGGAGGGGTTTCAATGGCCGATTACAGCAAAATGTCACCGAAAGAGGTGAGAGAGCTTATCAGGAGAGGAGAGATTACGCGCCCCACAGCCGGTATGTGCGGGGGATATGCCCAGGCAAATCTTGTAATTCTCCCGAAGAAGTACGCAGATGATTTTAAGGAATTTGCAAGAAGGAATCCAAAGCCCTGCCCGATTCTGGAGATTGTGGAGGGAAGCCCTGAAGTCCATGACATGGGAGAGGGGGCTAATTTGGTGACCGACATTCCACGGTATTTTATCTACAAAAATGGGGTAAAGGTGGATGAGGTGACGGATGCCTCCTCCTACTGGGAAGACGACTTTGTAGGATTTCTGATTGGCTGCAGCTTCTCCTTTGAGGAGGCGCTGCTGCGGGAGGGAATAGATGTGCGCCACATTTCCATGGGCTGCAATGTGCCCATGTACAAGTCCAGCATTCCCTGTGAGCCGGCAGGTGTTTTCGAGGGGCCGACGGTTGTGAGCATGAGACCCATGACGCCGGAGGACGCAAAGCGGGCATGGGAGATTACCGAGCGGTATCCCAATGTACACGGCTGCCCGGTCCACATGGGCGATCCGGCTGAGATCGGAATTAAAGATATCACGAAACCGGACTACGGAGATCCGGTGGAGATCCGGGAGGGGGAGATCCCCGTATTCTGGGCCTGTGGTGTTACGCCGCAGGCGGCAGTGGAGCACGCCAGGCCGCCGATCGTGATTACCCATGCGCCGGGACACATGTTTATCACGGATATTTTGAACAGCGAGCTGAATGACTTCCTGGAAAAGAAGAAACAGTAGGGAAGGCGAAAGGGAGAAGACTGATTGGTCCAATGGAAGGCACAATCAGTCTTCTCCCTTTTCTGCAGAGGGGCGGTCAAAAGCAGGAGAAGGAGCTTCCTCCTGCTGCTGCAGTCATCGGGAAAGCTGCTACTTCAGCGCTTCCTCAGAAAACTGGGTGGTTACCAGATCATAGTAGGGAACACGGGTCCTGAGCTCCCCGGCTTCCTCGAGAATATTCTGCAGCAGATCAAAGCTCTCTTCCTCGAATATGGTGTCGCCCTTCCAGGTATCCTGGGATTTATAGCGCTCTACAATCGCAGCGATGACAGCTTCATCGGTCTCCGGGAACTGGGGCTTTATGACCTTTGCGATCTCCTCGGAGGAATGGGAATTGACATATTCCAGGCCTTTCTGGATGGCATTGGTGAAGGACTGAATGATTTCAGGGTTTTCTGAAATATAGCTTCTCTTCGCACTGTAAGCGGTGTAGGGAACATAGCCGGAGTCCACTCCCAGGGAAGCTACCACATAGCCTTCTCCCTCCAGCTCCAGGGAGGTGGCATGAGGCTCAAATTCTACCGTGTAGTCCGCATCATTTCCCGTAAATGCGGCGGCAGTCAGTCCAAAGTCGATGCTCTGGTCGATGGTCAGATCTGTTTTTGGATCAATTCCGTTTTTCTTGAGAATGAACTCGAAGATCATTTCCGGCATGCCGCCAGCCCTGCCTCCAAGCACCGTTTTTCCTTTCAGCTTATCCCATGTAAAACTGTCGTCCGGCGTGCGGGAGACCAGGAAGTTTCCCGCCCTCTGTGTAAGCTGGGCGAAGTTGACAGCATAGTCCTCAGAACCCTGCTGGTAGACGTAAATGCTGGACTCGGAGCCCATAAAACCGATGTCGGCGTCGCCGGAAATCAGAGAGGTCATAACCTTGTCGGCCCCGCCTCCATTCACAAGGGTCAGGTCGATTCCCTCCTCCTCAAAGTACCCCAGCTCAATGGCTGCGTACTGGGGAGCCTAAAAGACAGAATGGGCAACTTCATTTAAAGTGACAGGCGTAAGGCCGTCCGCCTTTTCAGAACACCCAAAAAGCGTGGCAGAGGCCAGAAGAAGGGCCGCTGCCGCTGCAAAAGCAGATCGTTTCATGTAGATCCTCCCGGTTGTGATTTGATAGTAATATAGTATAGCCGGACAGGAAAAAAGGTGAAGGAAGACGCGGCGGAGAGGGCGAAAAGCGGCAGGGTCTGTGGCGGATTAAGGAAGAGCCTTAAATTTATAGATTCTTTATCTTTTGACTATGGACTTTACAACTTTAGTATGCTAAAATTAACCATAGCGGACTATAGATTTGAGAAGGAGTTGCATACATGAATAAGAAGATAAAGACAGAGGCTGTTGATCATCTCTTTCAGGCCATTCTGACACTGAAAAATACGGAGGAGTGCTACAGCTTTTTCGAGGATGTGTGTACAGTAAATGAGATTCTCTCTTTCTCCCAGAGATATGAGGTAGCCAAGATGCTCAGGGAAAAGAGAACATACCTGGAGATTGCGGAAAAGACGGGGGCATCCACAGCTACGATCAGCCGGGTAAACCGTTCTCTGAATTATGGAAATGACGGGTATGACATGGTGTTTGAGCGCCTGACAGGCGATGCGGCGCCGAAGAAAACAGAGTAGAGGCCGGAGAGCGCAGACAGGCGGCAGCTCATACGGAGAAACCGGGAAGCGTAAGGGGATAAGACAGAAGGTATAGTAATAAGACATCAGAAAAAAGAGGTTCTATATGGAATGTAGGAAGTGTGTTTTGTAGCACACCCCAACATTCCGTATAGAGCCAGTTAGGATGTTTGTTTATAACGGAGCACTGAATAATGCTATCAGGACAGCCCCCATAAAAATGAGGCTGAAAGCCTTCCTGTACACTTTCAGCCCCGCAGCTGTCATAGAAAAACATGCTTATATAAGCATTCTGATTAACATTGCAGCAACGAATACAGCGGTTCCCAACTCCCTAAAGCTGAAAGAAGAAATCTGTGTTTTGGACGGGTTTTTGTTCCGCATGCGGAACAGTAAAAAAACAATCACCAAAAGTATTGCTATACAGAAAGGAACCGTCCAATCGCCCAGATAAAACAATGCTGCCAGAATATACAGAAGTCCAATTATTCTATTTATCAGATCTATGTCATGAAAAATACGCTTCATACTGTTCGCATCCAATTATCCATTACATACTTCTGAAGTTTGTCATCATCCATGTTTTCAATATCGGCATCAATTTTTGAGCCATTGATTCAATATGTTTTATTTGGTTATATAATATCATATTCAAAAAAAGTAAATATTAAATTGATTTTTGATAATTTTCCAGGACTATAATATATGTGTTACAACTAAATATTTAAAAAGCGAGGACAGCCTCTTTTGTGTTATATTTGAATCGCCAGTATATCTGCCGCTACAATCCTTATGCCGGTCTTGTGATTTTCTGGGTCAAGCAGCGATCCCCCATGAAAGTCTTAAAGGATTCCACGCAGGTCATAGGGCAGGTGTTGGCTATGCCGTAACCATTGACAAAATAGCCCATACTACTGCAGGTATGCAAACATGTAGCTCGACGCCCCCTCGGTGACGGCTACGCGTCCTGCGGACGCTGAAATTTTGAAAAAGCAAAAGAAAAACTCTATGCAAATGGTTCGTCCATTCACATAGAGTTTTCTTATTTCCCGTTCACCTGGCACAGGTCAGTATCTTTGCAATCTTTCTTTATGCCCCTCTGCCATCAGTTCCTGTCTTTCTTTTTCTTGCCTTCCGGCGGATTCTCCTGCCGAAGCTGTTCGGCAATCAGTTCGATCATCTGCTTTTTCAGATATACGTCAAAGGCCAGCTCACAGATAAAGGAAAAGAGCTGAAGAAACTGCCGGTCGCTGCCCTCTTCGCTTCCGCATAAAGGGAAGCGCTCATCGGAAAAGGTTTTCATGGCAGCCTCAAATTTGACCTGCACATCTTCCTTCAGACGTTCCCGCTGTTCCCTCTCAAGGGAAAAGACTTCGCTGTAGATCTCAGACAGCTCCGGCACAGAGCCGTCTGAAAAATGGCGCTCTGTGATGGGAGAGAGGATCTCCTCGATATCCCGGAAGGAGAGAACATTCTTAAAATAGTAGATGAAGGCCAGGAGCAGAATGTGGTTTCGGGAGTATTTTTTCTTCACCGGAGGCGGGAGCAGGTTATTTTTTGCGTAATTGTTGATCATGGTCTTCGTCAGCACCCTGTCCTCGCCGATCCACCGGGAAGAAGCCAGGTGAGTATCCATGAAGGTTGTCACCTGATCCATATACAGGTTAATATTGGGAATATCAGACGGATGGATGCGGGATAAGCTGTCCACGTAGTCCATCAATGCGTTTAAGCGTTCTTCATTTGTTTTCATACCTTGTCACCTCATGGTTATATTATATAGTATTGAATACTAGATGACAAGAGAAAATCGTTCTGCGGGATAGGTCTTAAGCAGTTTCGCCTCTCCTCCCGCAGGGATGCCGGCGAACTTCCCGGTTGAGCAGAACGGATGTTTGTAGTACAATAGGGAGCAAAGAGGAAAAGGAGGCTTTCCATGTCATTACAGTTTATTATCGGCGGTTCCGGCTCGGGGAAAACCCATGTTCTCTACGAAAACCTGATCCGGCAGTCACTTGAGGAGCCGGAGGGAAAATACTTTGCCATTGTGCCGGAGCAGTTTACCATGCAGACACAGAAGGAACTTGTGGCCATGCATCCCTGCCATGGCGTGAGGAATATCGATATTGTCAGCTTTGAGCGTCTGGCCTACCGGATTTTCGAGGAGCTGGCTGTGGAGACGCCGGCGGTTCTGGATGATATGGGAAAGTCCATGGTGCTCAGGAAGGTAGCCGCAGGACGGAAAAAGGAGCTTCGCCTGTTTGGAAGCCATCTGGACAAATCCGGCTTTATCGGGGAGCTGAAATCCATGATGTCGGAGTTTTTCCAGTATGGGATCACGGGAGAGGCTCTGAAAGAGATGGCAGAGGGCGCCCAGAGCGCCATGCTGCGCCAGAAGCTCTCAGATATGAGGGAGCTGTACGAGGGGTTCCGGGAATATACGAAGGACCGGTTCATTGCAAAGGAGGAGATTCTTGATATTCTGTGCCGGGTAATTCCCCGCTCAGAGCTGATTAAGGACAGCGTGGTAACTCTGGACGGATATACAGGGTTTACGCCGGTGCAGTACAGGCTTCTGGAGCTGCTTTTAACCTGCTGCCGCCAGGTGACGGTGACCGTTACCATGGATCCGGAGGAGAATCCCTACAGAGAAAAGCCCATCCAGCACCTGTTTCATTTAAGCAGCCATACGGTGTGCAGGCTTACGGATCTGGCCGCCTCCTCCGGAGCAGGGCGCACAGAGGATATTCTTCTTAAGGGAGACTGCCCCAGATTCAGGGAGAGCCCCGATCTTTCAAAAATTGAGAGGGAGCTGTTCCGGTACGGGCGCAGAAGGGAACAGAAAGAAGGAAAACAGGAAGAGGGAAAACAGAACCAGACCGGCTGCGGGGATCCCCACAGAAAGAGAGGGCTGATTCTCCATCAGGCAGAGAATCCCATCCGGGAAATCCAGTTTGTCTGTGCTCAGATGGAGAGGCTGGTGAAGCAGGAGGGGTACCGTTACCGGGATATTGCGGTGGTGACGGGAGCCCTGTCCGATTACTCCGGGGAGCTTACAAGGCAGTTCCAGGAAAACAAAATTCCCTGCTTTCTGGACAGCAAGAAAAATATTCTCGGAAATCCCATGGTGGAGCTTCTCCGGGCCGCCATGGAAACGCTGACCGAGGACTTTTCCTATGAGAGCGTGTTCCGGTATCTGAAAACAGGAATGGCTGTGGAGGATGTGGAAAAACTCTCAAGACTGGAAAATTATGTGAAGGCTCTGGGAATCAGAGGGTATAAGCGCTGGAACAGCCGGTGGGAACGGGTGTACCGCGATGGAGAGCTGTTAAATCTGGACGAGCTCAATGAATTCCGGGAGCAGATTATGGCGCCGTTTCGGCCTTTAAGGGAGGTGTTTTCCGACCGCTCATCTTCGGTTCGGGAGATGACGGCGGCTCTTGTGCATTTTCTGGAGGAGATTCACGCAGAGGAAAAGCTGGGAGAGTGGGAAAAACGATTTTCTGAGATGGGGGAAGCAGAGCTTGAGAAGGAGTACAGCCAGATTTACGGGCTTGTGATGGAGCTGTTTGACCGGGTCGCCGCCCTCCTCGGCGACGAGGTGGTCAGCCGGAGGGAGTATGCCCAGATCCTGGATGCAGGTTTTGAGGAGATCAAGGTGGGACTGATTCCGGCTGTGGTAGACCGCGTGGTGGCGGGAGATCTGACAAGAACCAGGCTCTCCCGCATAAAGGCTCTGTTTTTTGTGGGAGTCAACGACGGAATCGTACCCTCTGCTGCCAGGAGAGGAGGAATCCTGACAGAGGCGGAGAGGAGGATCTTAAAGGAAAGGGGGGTGGAGCTTGCGCCGACGGCCAGGGAGGAGGGCTTTTTAGAGCGGCTGTATCTCTACCTTGTTATGACAAAGCCCTCGGACACTCTGTTTCTGACCTGGAGCCAGACCTCGGCAGCGGGAAAGGGGCTTCGCCCTTCCAGCCTGATCGGGCAGGTGAAATCGCTGTTTCCAGAGATTCAGGAAACACAGTCAGATGTGTTTGAGGAGGCGGCCTGGTCTCTTCCGGCCGGAAGGCGGGCGTTAATCGGAGGGCTTCGCGAGATGAGCGCGTCCTCCTCCCAGCCGAAATTCCTGGAGCTTTACCGCCGCTTTTACACGGACAGTGCGTACCGGGAGATGACCAGGCGTCTGGTGGAGGCCTCTTTCTGCTCCTATGAGGACAGGGGGATCGGGCGGACTGCAGCCGGCAGGCTGTACAGCCCCATCCTTCGAGGAAGCGTGACGAGGATGGAGCGGTATGCAGCCTGCGCCTACGCCCATTTTCTGAACTTCGGGCTGGAGCTTCGGGAGAGGAGAGAGTATGAGCTGGCTGCGGCAGACATCGGAAACCTGTTTCACAGCTCCATTGACCTGTTA
>JAHZAR010000108.1 GCA_019423835.1 Clostridiales bacterium
GGCCGCCTCGAAGTCCCCTGCCACCGTGCCCAGGAATTTGTCTGAGGCGAGAACGGTTCTCTCGATCTTCTCAATCGTTTCCTGTACCTCCGGGTGCTTCGGGTTGCAGAAATGGCCCATAGAGGTAGCCAGATCCATAGGGCCGATAAAAATACCGTCCAGCCCGCTGACCCTGACAATCTCTCCAATATTTTCTGCTGCCTCCGGCGTCTCCATTGCCGTCATCACCACAAGCTGTTCGTTGGCATTCTCGAGATAATGATTTCCATTCATCCCGTATCCCCCTGCCCTGGGACTTGGGGCAATCCCCCGGATCCCCTCAAGCGGATATTTGCAGGCTCTGACTGCCTCTTCTGCCTCCTCCCTCGTGCTGACATAGGGGATCAGAATCCCGTAAAGTCCTGCATCCAGCATCCGCTTGATATCTACCGGATCATTCCACGGAGCCCTGGCAAAGGGGGCCACATCGAACTTGGCGATCGCCTGCAGCTGGGAGATCAGCGTCAGAATATCTCCCGGCCCATGTTCCATGTCAACCATCAGAAAATCAAATCCAGCCTTTCCCAGAACTTCCGCTGTGATAGGGCTTCCCGCCTGCAGCCAGGCTCCCACGGTTCTCTTGCGCTCTTTTAAGAGCCATTTTACCTTATTGTAGAAAATTTCATTTTGTCTGAGCATACCGTTTTCTCCTTTTATCTCCGTTTTCACTGATGTCTATATATAGAGCAGAAAGTATGCCATATTTTTTCTCTTTTGCATTTTTTTGTCTTTTTTTGCAATATTCTTTAGTAATATAACCTATTTTTTTATCTGAATACGGTGTTTTTTCGTCTTCCAGATTCCAGCTTTGCCGATTCCTGTCTTCTGCGCTGACTGAAAACCACGGTTTTATGCCTCTTTTCACATTTTCGGGAATTTTCTATCGGAAGGACAGGTCTGTTCCATTCATTTTGATTGCTTTGAATCGTTTCCCATCCCGGTTCTGCTTTTTCCACAATATTGATTGTTTGCTTCCGGGTTTTTTGCTTCCTCCTAATTTCAGACTTCAGTTTTAAACATTTTGTTTTATATTGTCGAATCAAAATGTTTTATCGGATACTGTCTGTTGCATTTTTCCGGAAGGATCCTTATACTGAGGATATCAGATTTATTTGAGCCTCTGCTCATGGCCCGCCCGAGAAAGGAGATGTCTATGATTCGCTTTGCCCTGGCAGTCCCCTGCCACAATTTTATCAGCGATGCTTTTGAAATTTTCAAACAGCACAATGAGATGGGAAAATCCTATGATCTGGAAGATTATTCCATGGAAGAGGTGATCGTCACAGAGGAGACGGTAGGGACAATAAAGATTGATGCCGATGTAATTATCACCAGAGGGCTTCTGGCTGAAATATTAAAGAGCATTCAGGGGGATATACCCGTCGTGGAGATTGCGGTTCCGGCCACTGATACCCTGCGCGTGGTGCTCAGGTGCATCGAAACCTTTCACGCCCGCAAGGTAGGCATTATCGCCTCCCACAACATGGTCATGGGAGCCGCGGAGATTCAGGACTTCCTCGACATTCCCGTGAAAACCTACATTCTGACACAGGAGTGGAACGGTCCCAGACTGGTCGATCAGGCGGTCCGTGAGGGATGCGACGCCATTGTAGGCGGTGTAAATACCTGCAGCTATGCCTCCGGCATCAATGTCCCAAATCTGTTTATTTCCACCGGCCATGATTCCTTCTGGCAGGGGATCACGGCTGCCAAGCGGGCTGCTGCTATCAGCCGGACAGAACAGGAGAAGACAAGCCGTATCCACGTCCTTTTAAACGCCTCCAAGGAAGGTCTATTATCTATCGACAGTCTCAAATACATCCGTATGGTCAATCACTCCGCCAGAAAGATCCTGCACATCCCGGAGTCCATCACAGGAATGAAGGTCATGGATGCCCCCTTTCCCCGGGAATTTAAAAAGCTGCTGCTGGAGGATACCGCCTGCACCAATGAAATTTTTAAATACAGA
This sequence comes from Clostridiales bacterium, assembly GCA_019423835.1. GTDB lineage: Bacteria > Bacillota > Clostridia > Lachnospirales > Lachnospiraceae > Otoolea. The sequence goes on from JAHZAR010000108.1 coordinate 2,009, forward strand.
GATATGATGCTCAATGTCACCAAATACCCTGTCATGGTTCAAAACTCCAATATGGGGATTGTGGTGAGCTTCCAGAATATCAGCGACATTATGGATCTGGAGAATGACATCCGGCGGAAGATTCACAGCAAGGGACATGTGGCCAGAGCCCATTTTGACGATATTATCGGAGAATCCCCGGGGATCCGGTCCACTATCCAGACTGCACAGAAATACAGCCGCACAGATTCCAACATTCTTCTGATTGGCCAGAGCGGGACGGGAAAGGAACTGTTTGCCCAGAGTATCCACAATCACAGTTTGCGAAAGGATGGCCCCTTTGTGGCTGTCAACTGCGCCGCCATACCGGAAAGTCTGCTTGAGAGTGAGCTGTTCGGCTACACTGCCGGGGCGTTTACCGGCGCACAGAAAGGCGGGAAGCCCGGCTACTTCGAGCTGGCACACAACGGCACCCTCTTTCTCGACGAGATCGGAGAAATTCCTCTCAAGTTTCAGGCAAAACTGCTGCGGGCTATTCAGGAGCGGGAGGTTATGAGGCTCGGAAGCGACCGCACGATTTCCGTGAATGTCCGCATCATAGCCGCCACCAACCGAAATCTGGAACAGCTGGTGAGAGGAGGAGAGTTCCGTGAGGATCTCTTCTACCGGCTGGATGTGCTGCGCATTGAGATTCCCTCCCTGGAAAACAGGAAGGAGGATATTCCCCTGCTGGCCCGGGGATGGTTCCTGAAACATGCTCCCGGCACAGAGCTGTCCGACGATGCCTGCCGCCTGTTGTCACAGGCTGAATGGAATGGGAATATCCGGCAGCTTTTCAATATCTGTGAGCGTCTCTCCGTCCTTTCCAGCGGAAGCCTTATCTCTGGAGAGGATGTGGAAAATGTACTGCCGGAGATTCGGCCGGATTCAGGTTCCCCCATTCCTCCCCTCCAGGCCGGGCCCTCTCTCTTCCCGGCCGCCTCATCCGGCTCTTCAGAGAAAAACATCGCAGGAGACAGTGAGAGGGAAGCCATCCTGAAAGCCCTGGAAGCCTGCCGCTACAGCCGATCCAGAGCTGCCGCCCTACTTGGAGTCAGCCGTTCCACTCTGTGGAGGAAGATGAAAGAACTGGATCTGTAAATTCCTGCATCAAAAACAGCAGGCGGCATACGGAATCTGCCGTATGCCGCCTGCCCTGCTTTCGCTGTCTCTCTTCTTATTTTCAAATCTTCGGAAAAACCGCTGACGCTTTTTGCTGTCTTTCCTTTCATCCTTTTAAGTTTCTTTCAGCCTGTCCGCCAATCAGAAGTCAGAGGCCGGACCTGCAGGTCCGCTCTGATGGCCGGAGCCTGAGGGTGCTGTCTCCTCTGTGCTCTGAGTAGTCTCTCCTGCGGTGCTGTCCGCCGGAACCTCCGTGCAGACTCCATTGCCGCCTGCCTGATACTTCACTCCATTCCTGTCCAGTATTGTGTTCGCCGCCATGGCGCCGGACTCGTTCAGATAGTACAGGGCTCCATCCACCTCAATCCATCCAGTCTGCATATGGCCCTCGGCGTTCATATAATACCAGGTCTCCCCTGTTTTTTTCCAGCCGGTTGCCATACTGCCGTCGCTGTTCAGGTAATACCAGGTTCCGTCAATATTCTGCCAGCCCACTGCCATTCGGCCGTCTGTTCCGAGGTAATATCTCTTTCCGCCGATATCCTGCCAGCCCGCTGCCATTCGGCCGTCTGTTCCGAGATAATACCAGGTTCCGTCAATCTCCTGCCAGCCCGCTGCCATTCGGCCGTCTGTTCCGAGATAATACCGGCTTCCGTCGATATCCTGCCAGCCGGCGAGCATAGCTCCTGAGCTGTTCAGATAATAGCGCGCTCCATCAATCTCCTGCCAGCCTGTAAGCATGGCTCCGGAACCGCTCAGATAGTAACGGGAGCCGCCGATATCCTGCCAGCCAGTAAGCATCCGTCCCTCGCCGTCCAGGTAATACCAGCTCTCTCCCACCTGCTGCCAGTCTGTTCTTCTCTTTCCGTCCCCGCCCAGATAATACCAGGTTCCGTCAACATTCTGCCAGCCCGTCTGCATGGCTCCCGAAGCATTCAGATAATAGCGGGCTCCGTCGATATCCTGCCAGCCCGTCTGCATGGCTCCCGAAGAGCTCAGATAATAGCGTTTCCCTTCAATGTCCTGCCAGCCCGTCTGCATACGGCCTTCACTGTCCATATGATACCAGGTTCCGCCTACATCCTGCCAGCCGGTGGTCATACGGCCGGAACTGTTAAAATAGTAATAATTCCGGTCAAGCTCTCTCCACCCTTCTGCCATCCTTCCATCCGGCTCCTCCAGATAATAGGTTCCGTCATGAAATTCCTGCCAGCCCTTGGCCGGGTTTCCCGAACTGTTCATGTAGTACCAGCCGCTGCCATCGTGAATCCAGGCATTCTTCTGCATTACATGGTTCTGATAGTAATAGCGGTTTCCTCCAATCTCTCTCCATGTATCAGCGGGAATAACAGAGGAATAATCCTTAAACTGGAAATCGATATCCACATTGCCGGAAATGCCGTTTACAGAGCCTGTGTTTGTGGCCTGCCAGATCGCCGGACTGTCATAGGTATACATCACATTGTACCGGGCAACCCATACATCATAGTTGAGAGAACCCCTGTCAATTTTGTTGTTCAGCCAGTACTCGTTGGCATAAACCATGGGATGATAGCCGGCATCCTCAATCTTTTTGCAAAACGCATTGATAATCTGGCTGACCTGCTCCGGAGGAAGAGTACCCAGTGTTCCCGCATCCTCTGCATCAAAGGCGATCGGATAGGAAATCGGGTAGTCCTTCACCAGATTCAGGATGAAATCTGCCTCCTGCTCCGCCATCTCCACACTGGTGGCATAGGAGTAGATATAGGCTCCCAGTTCCACACCGGCTGCATAGGCTGCATCAGCATTTTTTCTGAAATTGGGGTCTACCTCTCCCTTATACCTGGTCCCCAGCATAACAAAATCCACATCGTCAGCCGCTACCTGGTTCCAGTCCACATCCTGCTGCCAGTGAGATACGTCAATTCCTCTTCGGAACACACCTGTGATCGGGGAGCCGTCCGGCATCTCATACACATTTCCGGAGCGCTCCCAGGCAGCCGCATAAGCCGTCAGCGGCTGAAGCCACACAGAGGCTCCCAGAATCCCGGCCATCGTCAGAGCCGCGAAAGGTAACTTTTTCTTCATACGTTTCTTCTCCTTTATGAAACTTTATCACTGATAAAGCCTGTTTTCAAAATCTTAATCCTCAGAATTTCCGTCTGGCGCGTGACACAATATTTCCCGTTGTGTCCTGCCATTCACGCCCTGTTTCGACAAAATGATACAGTTATAGTCTACCAGATCTGCCCCGGCACCAGTCAAGAGGAAAATCTTAAAATTTTCATAAAGGTTTTAACGATTTTAACTGTTTTATTTCAAAAAAGTTACGCTTTTATTACGCTGCTCTTCTCTGCCTCTGACTCCTCTGCCTTCAGCCAGAGGAAGCCCTGGGCCTCCACTTCTGCACAGCCCCCGTCCGCCGTCATGCCGTTCAGAAGGTTCACATAACTCTCTGCCCCGGAAAGTGAGACCTGTCTGGGAGAGCAGGCGAAATTGAACACTCCCGCAATCCTGGAGGTTCCCTTTTGGCGATATACCACAAGCAGGCTCTGATCCCCGGTATCCTGCGTCCTCACATAGGCGTCCGCGTCAAAAGCAGGTTCTGTCCGGCGCAGCCGGACAAGTTCTCTTAAAGCGCTGAAAATCCTCTCCTGGACGCTTCCCGGTTCCTTCCTTTTTTCTGCCAGCTCCCAGTGAAACTTTCCCCGGTGGAGGTAGCGGGAATCCCCTGCTTTCTCCGGATCATTTTTGTAGGAGTAGTCATTGACCGCCCCAATCTCGTCCCCGCTGTAGAGCATGGGGATTCCGGACTGGAACAGCATGCAGGCGTGAAGCATAATATCCAGCCGGATCGCCTGCGTCATAGCGGCCTCATCTCCCTCAAAGCCCGCCTTTTCCACACCGCACATGGATGCCGTAGTCCCGCAGAACCGCGCGTCCATGGTCACCGGATCGTCATTGTACAGTTCCCCTCTGCTGACGCTGCCCTCAAACTGTCCCAGAAAATACTGGTTCAGAAATTTCTTATGAGGAATCTCTTCCATTCCCCACTGTCTCAGCACGCCATAGTCCAGTCCCCATCCAATATCGTCATGGCATCTCAGATAATTTAAAAAGGTACAGCTCTTTGGCAGGCCTGCCACCTGATCGGTCTGCATTCTCAGAAGGCGTGTGTCTTTCGTGGCTGCCGTGTGCCAGGTGGCTGCCATTGCAGTGACATTGTAGAGCATATGGCACTCCGGTTTCTCCACCGTTCCAAAATACGGGGCCACTTTCTGCGGCTCCATCACCACCTCTCCAAGGAGCAGGACCCCCGGGCACACAATCTCGGAAATCAGGCGCATCAGCCGTACAATCGTGTGCACTTTCGCCAGGTTGCGGCAGCTCGTCCCCAGCTCCTTCCAGATGTAGGGCACCGCGTCAATCCTGATAATATCCATCCCCTGATTGGCCAGGTACAGGAAATTATACATCATCTCATTAAATACCCTGGGATTCCTGTAGTTTAAATCCCACTGATAGGGATAAAAGGTGGTCATCACATACTGTCCGGCCTCCGGAAGCCATGTGAAATTTCCCGGAGCAGTGGTCGGAAACACCTGGGGAACCGTTCTCTCATAGGCTTCCGGTATTTCAGGGCTGTCAAAGAAAAAGTAGCGGCTCATGTATTCGCCGTCCCCTTCGGCAGCCTTCCTGGCCCACTCATGCTGTCTGGAGGTATGGTTCATGACAAAATCCATGCACAGATTGATTCCTCTCCTGTGGCACTCTTCAGAAAGACTGCGCAGATCCGCCATGGTTCCCAGATCGCTCCTCACTTTTCTGAAATCTGACACTGCATAGCCGCCGTCCGACTCTCCCTTCGGCGTATCCAGGAACGGCATCAGGTGAAGGCAGTTTACGCCGCACTCCTCAATATAGTCCAGCTTCCTCCTGACGCCGTCCAGCGTCCCCGCAAACAGTTCTGTATAGAGCATCATCCCCAGCATATCGTTTCTGCGGTACCAGGACGGATCCGCCTCCCTCTTTCTGTCCAGTGATTTCAGAGATTTCTTCCTTTCATGATAGAATTCCTCCATCCGGCTGCACAGCTCGGCAAACATACTTCCATTGTCATACAGTTCCATGTAAAGCCATCTCAGCTCATCATGCCTCTGCTTCAGCCTTTTCGGAAATTCACTTTTTCTTTCTGCCATCTTGTTATCTCTCCTCCACTCGTCTGAGATACATCTGCCATGCCCGGTATTCTCCCATCCCGGCCGGAAGGGGAAGACCTGTTTCCATCAGCGCCCCGCCTCCATAGCGTTTCCTGTTTTCGTCCTCGTACACGGAGTCTGTCTCCAGGCCCCGGAGCTTTACATAGATCGCCGTCATGTTGCCGTGAATCTGGGTTGTCACCGCCTGAATTAAAACCTGCGAACCGTCCTCTGACACAAATTCCCAGGCCGCCGCTTCATCCTCAAAGGGACTGCTCAGGCGGTAATAAAGGCCGTTCTGAATCAGGGGGGCAAATCTGTGATACTCCCTGATCTGCTCTTTTACCTCCTCCTTCTCCTCGTCTGTCAGTTTTCCCAGATCCAGCTCATAGCCAAAGGTTCCCGGCATGGCCGTTATTCCCCTTGTTTTCAGAGAAGTCACACGCCCGGTCTGGTGGTTCGGCACCGTCGACACATGGGAACCGCAGGCGCTCACCGGAAAGCCAAAGGAGGTTCCGTATTGGATTTTCAGACGATCCACAGCGTCTGTATTGTCGCTGCACCAGATCTGCGGCGTATAGTACAGCATTCCGGCGTCATACCTTCCGCCGCCTCCGCTGCATCCCTCAATCAGAAGATTCGGGTATCTCTGAATCAGACGCTCCAGGAAGCGGTATACGCCCAGCATATAATCGTACAGCACTTTTCCCTGATCGCCGGCTGCTGAATATACGTCTGACAGACTGCGGTTCATATCCCACTTCACATACTCGATGTTGGCATGGTCAAGGACGCTGCAGATCTGCTCAAAAATAAAGTCCGCCAC
>JAHZAR010000109.1:0-2978 GCA_019423835.1 Clostridiales bacterium
GCTGCAGCTTCTGGCTTTTCTGTGTCCTCCTGGTCCCTTCCCTCTAAGTGTTCAAAATCCTGTTTATCGTTCATTTATATTCTCCGTTCCTGTCTCAAAATGGCCGACGGTTTTACTTTTCTCTGCGCCCGCGGGGCAGTTTGCTGCGTATGATTATATCATTAATCCCGCCCGTTGCCAACAAAAAATGAGGAGGAATTTTCTCTCCTTCCTTCTGACTGGCTTCTTTTTCCTTCCCGGTGATTCAGGACAGGTGTGCAAATCTGGAACCAGCCAAATGGGGCGGCCGGAAAGCCGTGTGCAGACTCTTTCTGCTCACGGCTTTCCGGCCGCCCCGGGTACCTGCAGGCCCTGCTGCAGGCTCCTGCATGATGTTCTCTCTGTATCAGCTATCTGGCAAGCATCATCCTGTCGTTTGCAAACTCGCCGCCGCTGGCCTGCTCAAACTTCCTTAACAAATCTTCCACCTTCAGGTTTTTCTTTTCTTCCCCTGCCACATTGTAGATGATCCTGCCCTCATGCATCATAATCAGGCGGTTTCCGATGTGGATGGCATCCTTCATATTGTGGGTCACCATCATGGCAGTCAGTTTCTGTCCCGCCACCATCTGCTCTGTCAGCTCCAGAACCTTGGCAGCCGTCTTGGGATCCAGAGCCGCCGTGTGCTCGTCCAGAAGAAGGAGCTTCGGTCTCTGAAGCGTGGCCATGAGAAGGGTGAGGGCCTGTCTCTGCCCTCCGGAAAGGAGTCCCACCTTGCTTGTCATCCGGTCCTCCAGTCCCAGACCAAGCTGTGTCAGAAGCTCTCTGTAGAGTTCCTTCTCACGGCTCTTTATTCCCCAGCCCAGGCCTCTTTTCTGTCCCCTGCGGTAGGCCAGAGCCAGATTTTCCTGAATTTCCATGTTGGCCGCCGTTCCTCTCATGGGATCCTGGAACACACGGCCGATATATCTGGCCCGCCTGAACTCCGGCTCTCTGGAAATATTTACCCCGTCAATCACAATCTTTCCGCAGTCAATGGGATACACGCCGGCAATCATATTGAGCATGGTGGATTTCCCAGCTCCGTTGCCGCCGATAATGGTACAGAAATCTCCCTCGTCCAGGTGGAGATCAATGCCGTTTAAGGCCTTTTTTTCGTTGATTGTCCCTCGGTTGAAGGTCTTTCTCACCTTTGTGATGGTCAGCATTCTTCCTCTCCCCCTTCCGTGTAGGCCATTTTCTGCCTGTATCTGGCCATCAGGACGGGGATCGCCAGAGCGATCACCACGATAATGGCTGTGAGGGCCTTCATATTGTCCGAGTCAAAGCCGAGCCTCAGAACGACAGCCCTGATAATCTGATAGATAATGGAGCCTGCCACCACAGCGATCAGCTTCCAGTAGAACGGAATCAGCCTTCCGAGAAGCACCTCGCCGATGATAATGGCAGCCAGGCCAATGACAATGGCTCCTGTTCCCATCTGGATGTCCGCATATCCCTGCCCCTGGCAGACAAGACCGCCCGAAAGGCCCACCAGGCCATTGCTCACCATCAGAGCCAGCAGCTTGTAGCGGTTTGTGTTGCCCCCAAGAGCCCGCACCATATCCTCGTTGTTTCCTGTGGCTCTCATGGCGCTGCCCAGCTCTGTACCGAAAAACCAGTAGAGAAATACGATGACTAATACGGTTACAGCCAGTCCTGCCAGAATCATGGACTGGCTCTGGCTGATCCCCAGAGTATCCTTCAGCCAGGAAAACGGCGTTTCTGCCTTTCCCAGGTTCATATTGCTCTTTCCCATAACCTTCAGATTCACCGACCAGAGAGAAATCTGGGTGAGGATTCCCGCCAGGATCGCCGGTATCTCAAACACCGTGTGGAGAATTCCCGTCACTGCTCCGGCAATCATTCCGGCGATCAGGCAGATGACAAGGGCTGCCACCGGATTCATCCCCTTATCTGCTACCATGGCCGCGCAGACGCTGCCTCCCAGGGCAAAGCTGCCGTCCACAGTCAAATCAGCGATGTCCATCAGGCGGAAGGTAATGTAAATTCCGAGAACCATAATTCCCCACAGGATACCCTGTCCAACGGCTCCCTGAAGGGATGAGAAAATACCCGCCATGTTACTCTTCCTCCAGCACAGACATATCGATTCCAAGCTCTGCTGCCGTGTCCTCATTAATCTTCAGCTCGCAGTCTGCATTGTCCATATATTCGATTGGCATGGAGGCAACGTCTGCCCCGTTTGCAAGAATATCAACTGCCTGCTCGCCTGCCATGTAGCCCAGCTCATAGTAGTCCACTCCGTAGGTGACAAGGCCTCCCTCATCCACCTGACCGCTCTCACCGCAGATCGTCGGAATCTTGTTCTCATTGGCGATCATGGCTACTGTCGCATATCCGGAAGCGATGGTATTATCCGTCGGCGTATAGATGGCATCCACATTTCCAATCATGGACTCCACCACAGTCTGGATCTCGTTGGTGCTGGAAACCGTGTAATCCTTGTACTGGATTCCCGCTTCCTCCAATGCCTCTTTTGCCATCTCTGCCTGAATCTCGGAGTTGGCCTCTGCGCTGCTGTAGAGGATTCCAACTGTCTTGGCATCGGGCAGAAGCTTCTGAAGCAGATCGATCTGGGCCTTTACAGGAGTCAGATCAGAGGTACCTGTCACATTGCAGTTTGGCTTTTCGTTGGATTCCACAAGACCTGACTCTGCCGGATCCGTCACTGCGCTGACTACAATCGGGATCTCGTCTGTCATGCCTGCCACAGCCTGCGCTGCAGGAGTCGCAATGGCAAAGATCAGGTCATTTCCGCTGTCCACCAGCATCTGTGCAATGGTCTGGCAGGCAGACTGATCGCCGGAAGCGTTCTGCTGATCAAGCTGTGCATTGATTCCGGAATCCTCGATGGCAGCCACAAACCCTTCATTGACCTTGTCAAGGGCCGTGTGCTGTGTGAGCTGAAGCACGCCAATCTTGTACGCTTCTCCGGA
>JAHZAR010000109.1:2988-8068 GCA_019423835.1 Clostridiales bacterium
ATCAGCTCCTCCTCCCGCCTGGCTCTCAGACGATGCCTCCTGCTTCGCCTCTGCGGCGGTGCTGCCGCTCTCTGTACCTGAATCTGTATTTCCTGAGCATCCCGCCATAGAAAGAGCCATCACTCCTGCCAGGGCTGCTGCAAGCATTTTTCCTGTTTTTCTCATAAAATCTCCTCCATTCCAACTGGCATCTTCCAGTTTCGTTTCTTCATGCTTCCCTTTTCGTTACAGGTTTACCGCCATCTTACTACACATTTTCCGCCGCGTCAATTTTATTTCTTTAATCTCCCACGAAATCAACGCGTTAAAGCACAAAATCAGCACTTTGCACAATTTTTGAGTTGCATTTTTGTGCAAAATAGCATTAGTCTTTTGTCTCTCTGCTCGCCCTCCCGCTGTTTTGGCCGGATGACTCCGGGAGCGGCCGAAAATCGTGCACTTTTTCACCGACAATGAACATTTTATTTGAATTCCATCCCTTTTTTCCCTATAATTATCTTATCACTCGACCATACCCCAAGAGAAAGAGAGGTTTTCATTCATGAAACCTGTAGTTAAAAAGGCTTTGGAAAGCCGTATCGGGCGGGCGCAGCTTTTCATCTTCAGCACAGCCTTCTATTTCGAGGTCATCGCTGCCGTATGCATCATCATCGGCCTGGTTTTCACCTTCTTCGGCGTCCCCGAGCAGGTTCTCCTGCTGGCAGAGGGCGGTTCCTTCATCACCTTTCTCACCTTTATGTTCAACATTATCATCGGAATAGAGCTTTTAAAAATGTTCTGCCGCCATGATCTGGATTCCGTGGTGGAGGTGCTGCTTTTTGCCGTGGCAAGGCAGGTCATTATCGAGCACACCGCTATGATCGACAACCTGATCTGCATGGTCTCCGTGGCCATCCTCTTCTGTATCAGAAAATTTCTTTTTGTCTCTGCGCTGGACAAGAAAGAGCCTGAACTGGAGGCCATAAATCCCGCTTTCAAGGCCTCCTCCCGCTCCGCATGCAGCTCCTGCCGCCCCAATACCGCCCGGGAGCTCCCGGCAGGGGAGGACAGCAGGGAGGAAACGCGTGAAAATATCCTGAAAAAATTCAGCCGCAATTCCTATTTTGAATAGCCATGCTGGGGCACTCTGCGCAAAAAGGAAGGAGGTGTCTGGCAGCTGCTGCAAAGCCAGACATCTCCTTCCTTTTTCCTGTCTATTCTTTTGCGATGGGAAGCCGAATGATAAAACTGGTTCCTCTCTTTCCCTCCTCCTGGCTGGAGACAACCTTTACAGTACCGTGATAAAAATTCACAATGTGCTTTACAATGGAGAGACCCAGGCCCGTGCCGCCCTGCTTGCGGCTCCTTCCCTTGTCCACCCGGTAGAACCGCTCAAAAATACGTCCGAGACTCTCTCTCGGGATTCCCACCCCATTGTCAGAGACAATCAGGACCATATCCTTCCCCTCTTTTTTCAGGGAAAGCCATACCCTTCCTCCGTCAAGGTTATATTTAACCGCATTGCTGAGCAGGTTTGTAAACAGTTCCTCCATCTGCCTTGCATCGGCACAGATCAGGAAGTCATCGGCATCTGTTTCCACCTGAATCCGCCGCTCTTTGGCCATCCCTTCCACAGTGGAAACGGCCCCTCTGGCAGTCTCCAGAGGACGGATGTCCTTAAGTTCCGCCTGCGCTCCCCCTGATTCCAGCCGGGAAATCATGAGAATATCATCAATCAGACGAGTCATTCGGACCGCCTCTTTTTTGATCCTGCTCAGAAAATCCTTTCGCATTTCCGCATTGTCAGCCATGGGAGTGTCGAGAAGCTCCACATACCCGCGGATGGATGTGATCGGCGTCTTCAGTTCGTGGGAAGCGTTGCTGAAAAACTCCTGGCGGATCTGCTTTTCCTGTTCCAGACGGTTGAGATACTCCCGAACATTCGTCGACATACGGGTCGTCGTGTCCGCGATCACATTGATTTCCGGGTATTTGCACTTTTCAAAATGAAAATCCGTGTAATCGCCGTTCACCTTTATCATCTCTCTGGATATTTCCAGAAGAGGCTTGGTGATGGACTGGGAAAACCGTTCCGCCTCGAGTACAGAGCCAATCAGTGCAACCGCAAAGCTCAGAAGAATAGCCGGGAGAAGCATAAGCGTATACTCTCTCATCCCTGTATAGGGTACAGCCAGTCTGAGAATACAGTCAGAGTAGGAGGATTTAATAGCCACGTAGAGCATTTCCTCCCCCAGGGTTTTCGAGTGGCGTCTTGCATCTCCCACTCCGCCCCGCAGAGCCTCCTGAATCTCCTCCCTCTGCATGTGATTGTCAAGCTCCGATGCGTCCTTTACCCCTGTGTCGGCCTCCACCACCCCGTCCGGACGGATAATCGTCAGACGGCTGTTGTTCAGACTGGCGGCTTTCGTGAATTTCTCCGCCTGGGCCTTCAGGTCTCCGTCATACTCCAGAGCGCCATCCATGGTCTCCAGAGTAAATTCCATATCTTCCCTGCTGTTTTTCAGGATCACGCTGCTCGTCACTATGTAGAGAATCAGGCTGTTTAATACCAGAGCCATCATGAGAAGCTGAATAAATTTTCTGAATATCGCCGTTTTCATTCTCTCTTTCCCCCGCTTTTCTCATGCTTACGGTCAGCTGAGCCGGTACCCGACGCCGCGGATCGTCTTAATGCTGTGTCCTGCCTCTCCCAGCTTCTGTCTGAGAGTCTTGATATGCATGTCGAGGGTTCTCGTCTCTCCGTCATAATCATACCCCCAGATCCGATCGAGAAGCTCCTCTCTTGTCACAACTCTGCTGGTGTTTTCCATCAGGTAGCAGAGAAGCTCATATTCCTTCAGAGTCAGCTCCACCTCCTGGCCGCGCATCCTCACCTCCCGCTTTTCCCGATCGATGGAGATATCCCCCACAGACAGATTTTTCTCCTCCTGCTTATCATCGGTGAAGCGTTTCAGCAGATTCCTGATACGTGCGGAAAACTCCAGAATTCCAAAAGGCTTTGTCATATAGTCATCGGCTCCGCCGTCCAGACCTGCCACCACGTCCAGCTCACTGTCCTTGGCCGTCAGCATCATAACAGGAATTTTCTTTGTCTCTGCAGCAGCCTTGAGCTTCCCCACTGCGGCCATCCCGTCCATTCCGGGCAGCATCCAGTCAAAGACAAAGAGAGAGGGGAGTTCCCCTTCGGCCTCCTTCACGGCCTCCAGGGCTTCCTCTGCCGTCTCAAAGGAACGCGTCTGATACCCGAAGCTCTCCAGAGCCACGCAAATCAGGTTTCTGATATTTTCGTCATCCTCTGTCACATAAATCAGGTGCTTCATCTTACTCTATCTCCTCTTTCACATAGCCTGCAATATTTCTGGCATGATCTGCAATTCTCTCATAGTTGCTGACAGCATCAAGAAAGATGACTCCGCTCTCCGTGCTGCATTCGCGGTTGGAAAGCCGCTCCATGTGCAGCTCTTTCAACTCTTCCTCAAGACTGTCCACCGCTTCCTCGTACCTTGCAGCCTGGCGTACCTTTGAGAGTTCCCTGTGTTCTCTCGATTCCACAGCCGTTTCTACAGACTGCAGGGCTGCGCCGGAGATCTTCTTTAGATCCTCCATACCGCGCTCTGAAAAGAGGCTGCCTGTCCTGATAACTGCCTGGGCCAGCTCTGCCAGGTTTTCCGCATGATCGCCGATGCGCTCAATATCGCCGATTGTGTAGAACAGATTCTTTACCAGCAGATGCTGACTGTCGTTCAGGGAAAGGTTGTTGATCTTGACCAGATAGTCTGTGAGAACCGTATCCAGGCGGTTCACCTTCTTCTCATTCTCAAAAACTTCCGTGCAGAAGGATTCGTTTCTGTCCGTCAGAGCTGCTGTGGCTATCTTCAGGTTGGCAATAACAACCTTTCCCATATTGATAACCTCCCTCTCTGCCGTGTCAATGGCAAAAGACGGAGACTCCAGCAGCCTGTCGTCCAGATGGCGCAGAATGTCGGTTTCCACATCGTCCTCGGTCCGTTCATTCTTCTTTTCCTTTACAATGGCACAGGCCGTCTTCACGAGAAGCCCTGCAAACGGGAACAGGATGATCGTATTGGACACATTGAAAATGGTGTGGAAAATCGAGATCCCGACGCTGTCTGCGCTGGAAGCCGCAAAGGACGGATTCAGAAGGAACACAGCAAACATGATCGTTCCAAAAAGAATCGTTCCGAACACATTGAACAGCAGATGGATCACTGCCGCCCTCTTGGCCGTGCGGCTGGCTCCCACGGAGGAGAGCAGGGCCGTGACACAGGTTCCGATATTCTGGCCCAGAGTGATAAATACGGCTGACTGCCAGTTTACCATCCCGTTTAAGGCCAGCGTCTGAAGGATTCCCACCGACGCGGAGCTGCTCTGGATTATGGCAGTCACCACAAGGCCCACGAGGACTCCCAGAATCGGGTTCTGTCCAAGGGTCTGGAAGGCCCGGGAAAAAACCGGCGCATCTCTGTAGGGCTCAATGGAGGAGGACATAAAAGAAAGGCCGATAAACAGGAGGGCAAATCCGATCAGGATCTCTCCGCCTTCCTTCTTTTTGTGGCTTTTCGTAAACATCACGAGAAAGGCTCCGAGGAAGAATAAAAACGGAGCAAAAAATTCCGGCTTCAGCACCTCTCCCCACTCACTCATGGATACAATCCAGCTTGTGATGGTCGTACCGATATTCGCTCCCATGATAATTCCAGTGGCCTGAAGCAGATTGATAATCCCTGCATTTACAAATCCCACCACCATAACCGTGGTGGCTGAACTGCTCTGGATAATGGCAGTCACAGCCGCTCCGGCAAGCACACCCAGCAGCCGGTTATTGGTGAGGACTCCCAGCATGTGCTGCATGCGGCTGCCGGCCGTTCTCTGAAGGCCGTCGGCCATGGTTCCCATTCCGTAAAGGAACATTCCAAGGCCTCCGGCAAATTGAAACAACATCCCCAAATCTGATATGGACATGATTTTTCTCCTCTATTGTAAGATCTATTGTAAAAAGTATGTTCTAACTATATCAGTTCTATGTAAAGTCCGCTCACAGCTCAATGTAAAAGCTCCG
>JAHZAR010000110.1 GCA_019423835.1 Clostridiales bacterium
ATCTTTTCCCTGAAACTCTCCGGGAGAAGATCTGCGCGGCAGCCCGGCCCATTTTCCGTCCAGGTTTCTTTTTCTGCGCTGTCCCTGCTCCCCGGCCTGCTTCCTCCCGGACTGCCCGCTTCCAGTCTGTCTGCTTCCGGCTTTCTTTTCTTTCCTCTCTTGCTGCTGTCCTTCATCCCGTTTTTCATTCCATCCTTCTGTCTGTTCCCAGACTCATTTCTGTTTCCGTTTTCCTGTCTGTTTTTCTTCATACGCTCCCACTGTCAACTGTTATCCCTCACACAGGCGATCTGGCCTGGATGTGTTCCCTTATGTTTCCTTTTCTGCCGCACCCTTTCCGTCTCCATTTCCTCCCGGGCAGAAAGCTGTTCCCAGATACAGCGCAGAACCGAACACTCAGTATTCACAGGAGATCCTCCGTTTTTCAAGATACCTGAGAATCCAGTAGGGGTTTACGCTGAGCTCCTCATAGTGAGCCGTTCTGATATAAATTCCCACATGCAGGTGAACCGGAAATTTTCCTACCGTATTCTCTTCTTTTCCATAGCCGGAATCTCCCATGAATCCCAGAAGCTGCCCGGCTCTCACCGTATCTCCCTCCTGCCACTGACTGCTGTAGGAATACAGGTGGGCATAGTAGAGGTAGGCACCCGACTCTGTCCGGATCCCGATGCGCCACCCGCCCTGCTCCAGCCAGCCGACCTTCTCAACGGTTCCGCTGCTCATGCTGACAACGGGATAAAAACCCCGTTCCCTCTGTCCTCCCATGATGTCACAGCCCTCGTGGCCACGCTCCCCGCCGTAAGTGCGGGGCTGCTGCCAGCCGTCCTCATAAGTTACATCCGGCGTTTCCGGATCTGTGCTCTCAGGGATCGGAAAATAGACCAGATCGGAGAACACCGTCCGGTACGCGTCAGAAAGCTCCCGGTACTCTGCCGGTTTTCCGGCGAGAAGTGTCTTATTATCATAAGACAGATCCTCACATTCTGTCAAATCGTAATTGTTCTTTACCATCAGAGCGGCTGTCTGATCCGGATCCAGCCATTCCAGATCGGCCATGGCAGGTCCAAGCCTCATGGCACGAAAGTCTGCTGACTCACTGACATAGGGTTCCAGCCGGAACAGCACAGCAGCTTCCTCCAGAGAATGAACCGCCGTCAGATTGAAGGCCGCCAGAAGCAGAATAAAAATCAAGATCATAACAGAACCTTTTTCCCACATATAGTATATAAACAATCATATTCGGTCTGCCATGAAAAAATCCATTCTCCGGCTTTTTGCCGTCAGCGCGCTGTTCCTTCTGCTCCTGAACCCTTCTCTGTCTCTGGAGGGGGCGAAAAGCGGTCTCCTCCTGTGGTTCAATACGGTTCTTCCCACGCTTCTTCCCTTCATGCTCTGCTCCAATGCCATCGTGGTGTCCGGAGCTGTGCCCGTGCTGACAGCGCCCTTCTTCCCGTTTCTCTCCCGTCTGGGGCTGTCCAGACAGGGAAGCTATGCCCTTCTTTCCGGGCTTCTGTGCGGTTATCCCATGGGGCCCAAGACCACGGCGGATCTGCTCTGGAGCCAGAACATTTCTGTCCCGGAGGCCAGACTGCTCTTAGCCGTCTCCGCCTGGCCCAGTCCCATGTTCCTGTCAGGGTATCTGCGGCCTTTTTTGGATTCGTCTGTCTCTTTCCCTCTGGTGCTGGCAGCAGTCTATCTGCCTCTTCTGCCCCTGTCTCTGGCAGCAGGCCGTCTCTATGGGGTCCGCAAAGCCTCAAGAATCTCAAAAAGGAACTCCGGCCAAAAAGCTGACATGGGTCTCTCATGCCCATCAGAGCCCCTTTCACCGGCGGCAAGTTCCCCTGATGGCTCATCGGCGCCAAAGAATACTCCCTCCTTTGACGGGCTCATGATGAACTGTCTGGAAATCATGGCGAAAATCGGGGTGTACCTGATGATCTTCTCTATCCTGGCCGTCTTCCTCGGCCATTTTTCCCCCCGGGGAAGCTTCCTTGTCCCCTGCCTTCTGGGAGCTGTGGAGATGACCACAGGAATCCGTGAGATCGCTGCAGCCATGACAGGCGTTCCGGCTGCTGCCGCTATGCTCGGCTCAGCTGTATTCGGCGGCCTCTCCGGCATCTTTCAGGTCTCTGCCGTCATAGGATCCGGAAAGTCCGATATCGAAAAAAATGCCGGACTCTCCATCCGGCATTATGTACTGTGGAAGCTGGCTCACCTCATTCTGTCCACGGCTCTGTTTATTCTGCTGTCATCTCCTGGGTAGGCGCCTCCGGCTGCTGCACCAGGCTTCCGGCCAGCTCATTGCGGTTTGAGGAGACAATGTCATAGCTGGACTGGAGGGAGGATGCAAAGGAATCAAAGCGGCCCTGGGCCTCATCCATGGAATGCTTGATAATTGTCTGAAGGCTTCTAAGGATGTCATCTGTATACTGAACAGCGCCCTGGCGGATGCCGTTTGCCTCTCCCACCGCATTGTCAACGATAGCCTGAGCCTGAGCCTGAGCGTTCTGAATAATGCCCTCCGCCTCAGCATAGGCTCGCTGCATAATCTCGTGCTCATTGACCAGTTCATTCGTCTGAGCGGTGGCCTTGGCCACCATGGCGTCAGCCTGCGAACGGGCTTCCTGAAGAATCGCATCCTGATTGCTGATAATCTTCTGGTACTTTTTAATCTCCTCCGGGATGCGAAGGCGAAGCTCCACCAGAAGCTCCTCGATCTCCTCCTTATTTACAAGAATCTTCGTATTGGACAGAGGCTGGAATTTGCAGCTCTCAATATATTCTTCAATTTCGTTGATAATCTGTTCAATTCTGCTCATAGCACTCAATCTCCTTTACCCTTCTTACCGTTTCTGAATGACAGAACACTTTTTCTGCACTTCCCTCTCCACCGCCGGATCCAGAAATGCCGAGATATCTCCTCCGTACATGGCGACCTCCTTGGCAATGCTGGAACTCAGGTATGCGTATTTCAGGTTTGTGGTCAGAAACAGTGTGTCAATTTCCGGGGCGATCACGCGGTTCATCTGCGCCATCTGAAGCTCATACTCAAAATCTGTAACCGCACGCAGGCCTCTGACAATTACCTGCGCCTTATTTTCCCGTGCAAAGTCGATCAAAAGTCCGTTAAATGACTTAACCTCCACATTCGGAAGCTCCTTTGTCACGTCTTTTAACATCTTAACACGTTCTTCCACAGAAAACAATGGAGATTTTGCACTATTATTGAGAACTCCCACGATCAGTCTGTCGAAAATCTGAGAAGAGCGCTCAATAATGTCATAATGCCCCAGAGTTACCGGATCGAAGCTGCCCGGATATATGGCTGTTTTCATATGCTGTTTTCTCCTTTAGTATTCAAGAATCCCCCATCCGCCTGGCAGGAGTGATAAATAAATGCTTGTTCGTCTTGTATTCCTTTACGCGGCTGATACAAAATCCCAGCCCTGGAATGTAGGATGTATCTGTTTCCCTGGACGCCTCTGCGATAATCAGCGTATTCTCCTTTATAAGCGGTGAGCCTGACAGGCGTTCCAACACCTGTTTCTCGTAAAGGTGGTTGTAGGGCGGATCCATGAAGATAAAATCAAAGGACAGCCCTCTCTCCTCCAGGCGGCTCAGAGCTGTCTGCACATCACAGCTCATCACCACCGCCCTGTCCTCCAGATGGGTTGTCTTTAAATTGCTGCGGATCACTTCCACAGCCTTCGGACTGTTCTCCACAAACACTGCCAGCTCGCCGCCCCGGCTGAGGGCTTCGATGCCAATTCCCCCGCTTCCGGAAAACAGGTCAAGAAATCGGCAGTGGTACAGCTCGTCCTGAATCATATTAAACAAGGTTTCCTTTATCCGGTCCGTGGTGGGCCTGGTGTCCATCCCTTCCGGTGCCTTTAAAAGCAGCCTTCTTGCGCTGCCTGCTATTACTCTCATATCTTTGTCCTGCTGTTCTTTTTTGGCAGAAGACTTTCTGCCTGTTCGTCAAAGCATATTATAGTATGTAATTCTATTATATACAAGCCAAAATTTTACGAACAAACGATGTTTTTGGCTGTTTCAGCAGCCGAAGACGCCCTTTTTTGCAGTTTCGGCAAGGTTCTGTTTCGTTTCTTCATCCAATAAAAAAATATTGGGGCATTTTTCTGCTTTACTCAGGCAGACACTGGAAATCTGCGCAAAAGATGCCAGTGTATTATTGCGTTTTAAACACATAATAGGAGTGTAGCATAAAAAACAGCCCATGAAGACAAGACAAAACGAAATAGAACATGGGCAAAAGTCAGATGAAAAGGAGGGTTTGTTATGTCTACAAATAACAACACAATGAATGTACCAGAGGCTAAGGAAGCAATGAACAGATTCAAGATGGAGGTTGCCAACGAGCTTGGTGTTCCGTTAAACAGCAACGGATACAACGGCAACTTAACTTCTGCTCAGAACGGTTCTGTAGGCGGATATATGGTTAAGAAGATGATCGAGGCTCAGGAAAGACAGATGGCCGGCAAATAAGCTGCTTCAGACACAGCACACAGTTTCAGAGTACCTTGCATGACAGAGAGTGAAAGCCCTTTTCTGTAAGGCCACAGAAGCAGACGAAAAAGGGACTGCGGACAGAGACAATTTCTCTGACGCAGCTCCCTTTTTTGCTGTTTTATTCTGTTTTCTTTTCAGCACATTTTTTTCGGATGCTTCCGGACCGGCAGCCTCCGCCTTTTGGCGGCCGCTCCGTTACTTCTGATTATTTCAGTTATTTCAGGCTCAGAAAAGCGCAGAGGTTTCCCCGGCGCTCAGCGTTTCTTCTGTGTGAAAACAGGAGCTCGGGGTTGCAGTGGGTACAGATATTTGTCACAGAAATCTTCTCCGGCCGGATTCCGGCCTCCAGAAGGACAATCCGGTTGGCCTCCCACAGGTCAAGCAGGTATTTGCCGTTTTCTTTTTCTTTCAGAATCCTTTCCCGGTGAGCTTCACCAAAGCTGTCAGCAAAGGCCCCGGCCACCTCAGGCCCCACCTCATAGCAGTCTGCACAGATGCTCGGGCCCACACAGGCAATCAAATCCTTTGGCTCTGTCCCGAAGGCTTCTTTCATGGCCTCCGCCGTCTTCTGTCCCATCCGGTTTACTGTGCCCCGCCAGCCGGAATGTGACAGTCCGATGGCCCGGCGGACCGGATCCAGGAAGTAGAGGGGAACACAGTCGGCGAAGAAGGTCACAAGGGTGATCCCGGGAATGTCTGTGATAAGTCCGTCCACGTCTCTGTAATCTCTCTCCCTCACTACGCCCTTTCCGGCGTCCTCCTCTGTGACGCGGCGCACGTTGGTCGTGTGGGTCTGATACGTCAGAACCATCTTTTCCTTCTCCACACCGAGAGCTGCTGCCATCCTGCCGTAATTTTCCAGCACATCGTCCGGGTTATCCCCCCGGGTGAAGGAAAAATTCATCGTCGCAAAATCCCCTTTGCTCACACCCCCCAGACGGGTGGAAAAGGCATGAGCCACCAGTCCCGTTTCCTCCAGAGCCGGAAAGGACAGATAGGGGACTCCCCGGCTCTCCCGCAGCCTTAAAACGGCCCTCTCGTCTTTTTTCTTAAAATGAATTTCCATGGGTTTTATTCTCCTGTTCTGTTAGGCAAAAGAAGTTCAGAGAGGCTGAATCTGTTACTGTCAGAAGGCATCCCGCAAAAGCCTAAAATCACTCCCCAGAATCGCTACCACGTCAAAACGGCAGGGCTGTTCCGGGCAAAGCCCTCTGGCATAGAGGTAGAAGGCAGCGGCCTTCCGGATCTTTTCCTGCTTTCTTTCATTTACAGCCTCTGCCGGATCTCCGGCAGCCAGATCCTTTCTGTATTTTACCTCCACAAAGACCAGCGTATCTCCCTCTCTTGCGATAATGTCAATCTCTCCGGTCCGGCAGAAAAAATTCTTTTCCAGAATCACATAGCCCTGTTTTTTCAGAAAGGCGGCAGCCAGTTCCTCATACCTGGCCCCTCTGGCCCTGGCGCTCTTCCTGCCCTCTGCGCCCTTCCCTCGTCTCTCCTCCTGCATTTCTATTCTCTTTCCGGCTCCTTTGCCTCCCGCTCCATAAACTTCTTCAGAAAACTTCTCCTGTGAATTGGGCACATGCCGTGCTCTCTGACAGCGTCCAGATGAGCCTTCGTCCCATACCCCTTATGTTTGGCAAAGCCGTATTCCGGGTACAGCCGGTCGTATTCTTCCATCATGTGATCCCTGGTCACCTTGGCAAGAATACTGGCAGCCGCAATGGAAACACTCTTTGCGTCGCCCTTTATAATCTTCACCTGCCTGCTCTCGTCAATACCGGGAATCACCACCGCATCATTGAGAAACACCTCCGGCCTGACAGACAGCTTTTCCACTGCCTGGCGCATGGCCTCGTAGGTGGCCTGAAGAATATTTATCTCGTCAATGACAGCCGGGCTGACAATGCCCACACCAAAGGATACCGCCTTTTCCTGAATCTCCAGAAACAGCTCCTCTCTGCGCTTCTCTGTCAGCTTTTTGGAGTCATTGAGATAGAGGATCTCACAGTCCGGCGGAAGAATACAGGCCGCCGCCACCACCGGGCCGGCCAGGGGGCCCCGTCCTGCCTCGTCGATCCCGCAGATAAAACTGCAGGAGGCATACTTCCTTTCGTACTCCTTCATCCCCTCCAGGCGGAGAAGTTCCTTTTCCAGCTTTTCACCGCTCAGTGGCTTCATACCTGCGCTCCTTTGTCCTGCTCTCTGCCGCCCGGAAATTCCAAAGTGATTCTTCCCAGCTTTCCGCTCCTGAAATCGTCCAGAAACAGGTTGGCCGCCTTCTTCAGATCCAGCTCATTTCCCCTCAGAAGGCAGGAGCGCACTCTGGCAATCTGCTCGAGCACCTGGTACGGCTCATACTTCTCTCCGGGCACCAGCTGGTAGCGGGCTTCCAGCATCTCCCGGTAATGGGTCATCAAAAAGTCTGCCAGCTCTGCCGCCAGCTCTGTCTTGTCAATAATCTCGTCATTAATGGAGCCGATAAAGGCCAGATTCAGGCCGACTGTCTGATCTTCAAACTTGGGCCAGAGGATCCCCGGCGTATCTAAGAGTTCCAGCGTCCGGTTCAGACGGATCCACTGGTTTCCCTTTGTCACGCCCGGCTTATTTCCCGTTTTGGCGCAGGCCTTTCCGGCGAAAGAATTGATAAAGGTGGATTTTCCCACATTGGGGATTCCCACTACCATAGCGCGGACTGGACGGTTCTTGATTCCCCGCCTTCTGTCCCTCTCGATCTTCTCGCGGCAGGCCTCCTGAACCATGGGATGAATCTGTTTCAACCCCATCCCTGTCCGCGCATTGATTTTGATGACATGGAAGCCTCTCTCCTTAAACCAGGAGGTCCACTGTTCATTCATTCTCTCGTCTGCCAGATCCGCCTTGTTGAGAAGAACCATCCGCCCTTTTCCCTTGGCCAGCTCGTCGATGTCAGGGTTTCGGCTCCCCAGAGGCATTCTCGCATCCACCAGCTCAATCACCAGATCGATGAGCTTGATGTCCTCCTTCATGGCTCGTTTGGCCTTTGTCATATGGCCCGGATACCACTGTATATTCATAAATTCATTTCCTTTACTGACTTTTGTTTGTATGGTCTGCGGGAATATAAGAAAGAATCCTGCTTCGCAGGATTCTCCGCCTGCGGCGGGCCGCAGAAGCGGCATTTTCCTTTCCGCCGCAGTGCGATCCCCGCGGAGCGTCTTTATATAACAGGGAACGAAGTTTC
>JAHZAR010000111.1:0-3623 GCA_019423835.1 Clostridiales bacterium
CCGCCGTTGTTTCCGCCGCCGCAGCAGCAGCACAGCAGAATGATCCAGATCAGCCATTCACATCCGCCGCCGCCAAATCCGCAGGAGCATCCGCCGCCGCAGCCATTATGTTCACAAAAGCCTCCGCCGAAGCCGCAGCCGCCGCAGCAAATCAGAATGAGAATCAGGAAAATGAGGTTGCTTCCTCCCCCTGTAGTCTCACATCCGCATCCGCAGTTAGTTGCTGATAAATCGCTCATATTTAAGTTCCTCCGACATTTTCTTTACACTCCATCTTATGCCGCCCTGCTTGCCACAGTTTCCATCAAATCGAAAAATTAATGGCAAATTGATTGAACCGCCGGAAAAACTGTGTATAATTATTATAATCGGAACTGCACAGGTTCACAGACAGGAGGAAAGACAGGAGAGATGGAGAAATTATTTTACGAGGAGCCGTACAGAAGGGAATTTACAGCCAGGGTAACGGCCTGTGTCCCCGGAAAGAGGGGATTTGAGGTAGAGCTTGACAGAACCTGCTTTTATCCGGAAGGCGGCGGGCAGCCGGCTGATACGGGAGTGCTGGGAACCGCTGAGGTTTTGGATGTCCACGAAAGGGACGGGGCGGTGATTCATAATACAGACAGGGCGCTTCCGGTGGGAGAAGAGGTTGCAGGGAGAATCGACTGGGAGGCGCGCTTTTCCAATATGCAGCAGCATTCCGGCGAGCACATTGTTTCCGGGCTGATCCACAGCGCCTATGGATATGACAATGTGGGTTTCCATATGGGCAGAGAAGAGATGACCATTGATCTGAACGGCCCCATGAGCTGGGAGGAGCTGATGGAAATTGAGGAGAAGGCCAACCAGGCTGTCTGGGACAATATTCCCCTCAAAATTACATATCCTTCCGGGGAGGAGCTTGCGAAGATGGATTACAGGAGCAAGAAGGAACTCTCCGGCCAGGTGCGGATTGTGGAGGTCCCCGGTGTGGACACCTGTGCCTGCTGCGGCACCCATGTGGCGTACACCGGGGAGATCGGACTGATCAAGTTCCTCTCTCTGATGAATTATAAAGGAGGAGTCCGCATTTCCATGCTCTGCGGCCAGAAGGCACTGAAGGCCTGCGACAGGAAGACGGAGCAGGTTTCTGCGGTTTCTGTTCTGCTCTCAGCAAAGCCGGAGGAGATTGTGGAGGCAGTGAAGCGGCAGAGGGATGAGCTCTCAGAGGAGAAGGCGAAAACGGTATCCCTGACCAGACAGCTGATGGAGCTTAAGACCGCTTCCTATCCGGAGTCAGACGGGATTCTCCTGGTCTTTGAGAAGGATTTCACACCTGTAGAGGTAAGACAGTTCTGCAACCTGCTCATGGAAGCGAAAAGGGGACAGGTGACAGCTGTGTTCGGAGGAGAGAACGGAAGACTCTCCTACGCTCTGGCAAGTCCGCATCACGATATGAGGGTCCTCGGCCGTGAACTGAATCAGTCCCTGAACGGACGGGGAGGCGGAAGCGAGCGCATGGTCCAGGGCAGCGTGAACGCTTCCGGGGAAGAAGTGAAAAAATGGTTTGCAGCCCTGAGGGAGAGAGGAATATAAGACAGATATGGAATTGAACAAAGACAACATGAAAAAGATCATGCTTCTGATTCTGTATACCATTGTGATTCTGGCTCTGGCCTTTCGCATGGAATACGTGTTCGGCTTTCTGCGGGGAGGCCTGCGGCTTCTGTTCCCCTTTCTTCTGGGGGCGGCGATCGCATTTATCCTCAATGTGCCCATGCGCTTCATTGAGAGAAACATTCTGGGAGGCCTGCTGGGAATGAAGGAGACAAGCAGGGTAAAAAGGCCCTTAAGCCTTCTGTTAGCCATCCTGTTTGTGCTGGTGATTGTGGCAGTTGTCAGCCTTGTGGTGATACCGGAGCTGACAGGGACTCTGCTGGGCTTAAAACGCCTGGTGCCGGCCTTTTTTGAGAATATGCAGATTCAGGCAGAAGCTATGTTTGCCACATATCCGGAGATCGTGGAGTTTATCAACAGCATTGAGATCGACTGGAAAACTCTGATGGAGGAGACAGCCTCCTTCATCACCTCAGGAGCAGGAAACCTTCTCTCGTCCACTGTGACTGCTGCCGTCTCCATTGCCAGCGGACTTACCACCTTCAGTATTTCCTTTATCTTCTCCCTGTATATTCTGCTTCAGAAGGAAATCCTGTCCCGCCAGTTTAAGAAGCTCTGTTATGCTTACTTTCCAGAGCCCGCTGTAGATAAAGGACTTGGCGTCCTCAGAATGACGGAGCGGATCTTTTCAAAATTTCTGACAGGCCAGTGTGCAGAGGCGGTAATCCTGGGAACCATGTTCTTTGTGACGCTGACCATTCTGCGCCTGCCCTTTGCCCTGCTGATCGGAGTCCTGATCGCCTTTACAGCCCTGATTCCGATTTTTGGAGCCTTTATTGGATGTGCTGTGGGAATTTTCCTGACCCTGATGGTCAGCCCTGTGCAGGCAGTCTGGTTTACAGTCATCTTCTTTGTACTCCAGCAGATTGAGGGAAATCTGATATATCCCCATGTGGTGGGAGGCTCTGTGGGACTTCCGTCCATCTGGGTACTGGCAGCTGTCTCCCTGGGCGGCAGCATGATGGGCATTGTCGGAATGCTGATCTTTATTCCGCTCTGCTCTGTGGGATATGCGCTGTTAAAGGAAGATGTGGGGAATCAGCTTGCCAGGCGGAAGGTGGAAAAAGATAAGTTCATGAAGCGCTGTTCAGAGCGCGAAAGAGAAGAAAAGCCTGGTTCCGAGAAAGAGGCCGCAGAGACAGGAAAAAGTAAGGAAAACGGGTCCGGAGAGAGCTGAGAGCGACCGGACAAAAAGCCTCTGAAGAGGATGCCTTAAGATTCTGGCATCCTCTTCAGAGGCTTTTTGCCGGCTCCTTTAGGGCTTCTCACAGCCGCCCTGCAAAGATTATTCTCCCTGATACATGAATCTGATCAGGCGATCAATGTCTTCTTTCTCATAGGCAACCAGATCCAGCTCCTTGATATAGCCGTTGGAAAATACATTGGCCAGTGAGAGGTACTGTGTCAGCTTGGATTTCAGATTGATGCGGTCTCCCTCTGGAGATACAAGCTCCACACGGCCTCTGCATTCGTCAATTACCTTAAAAAATTTCTCTACATTGTCAATATTCTGAAGCTTCATAAAGAATCCTCCTGAAAATCTGTTTGATTATTCGTCTCATTTTTCCAGACAGTATTATACAGGAAAAAACAGGAGGCTGCAATTATGAGAACTGCCGAAAGAAGCGGCAGAAAGGGCACGCTCTCTGTTCAGACTGCAGAGATCAGGCCTCTACTGATCGAAATCTGCATGGAAAACACCGTCTTTGGTGGTAATGTGGACATAGGAAAGATTGAATTCCTCATCCATCACATCTACCTTGTACTCAAAGACATCTCCGTTGTCTTTTTTTGACAGGAAGAGATACGAACCATTGTCCTTATCCTCAATCTCGTCGCAGATCTCGTTGTAAAGCGCTTCCCCGTCCAGGGGACCGCTGTATCCGGCCGCTCTGATTTTGTCTTCGATCGCCTTAAAAAATTCTTCCATGGGATTCTCCCTTCTGTTTTTTGTAAAATGCTGGTCG
>JAHZAR010000111.1:3633-4799 GCA_019423835.1 Clostridiales bacterium
CTGTCCTGCCAGGTGTCACGCTGTTTCTGCAGTGGGATCCCGGGGCCCGCGGGCGTCGGGCTGCGGTTTCAGCCGCCGCCTTTTCAGTATAGCGTGACTTTCAGATGACGTCAATCGGCGGATGAAGGTAGCCGGACATTTTGTGTCAGCCCGGCCTGAAGCGGCAGAGCGGGAAGCGGAACGGTTGCAAGTTTTCCGGTTTTGTGTATAATAGGATAAATGTGCAGAGTGTGAGGGACTGGCTGTGAAAGGAGAAAAATCGTGGCATATTTTCCGCTTTTTTTTGATCTGGAAGAAAAATGGGTGCTTGTGGCAGGTGCAGGAGCTGTGGCGTCCCGGAGGATTCGCGTGCTTCTGGAATTTGGAGCCAGGGTGGCAGTTGTAGCGCCGGAGAGCAGCTTTCTGGAAAGAGCGGCCGGGGAGGGCATTAGAGAACTGCTGGTGCTGGAGTCTGTTCCCGAGGAAGGTTTTCAGGAGCCTATGCCGGAAGCGGGGGCTGCTCCTGCCCGCCTTTTCTGGCTGAGAGGAACGTATGAGGCGTTTCGGGAACGGATGTTTTCTCCGGTCTCCCCCGCCTTTTTTCTGGTGATCGCCGCCTCGGGCATAGAAAAGACAGACCGCCTGGCAGCCCTGGATGGGAGAAAAAACGGGGCTTTTGTGAATGTGGCTTCTGACCGCCTTCAGTCGGATTTTTACTTTCCGGGGATAGCGCGGGCAGGCCTGGTGACAGCGGGCATTACGGCCGGCGGAAGCGATCACCGCCTGGCCAGACAGGCCTCCGAGGCTGTGAGAGAGCTGTTCGTCCAAAAAGAGAGGGAGTGGAGACGGGAGAGTTCCGGCCTGAAGAAGGCGGAGAAGAAACGGCCGGAAGGTTTCTGAGAGAGAAGCGGAGGAGGGAGCCGGACAGGTGAAAAACGAGAAAAGGAGAGAGCTTGGATGAATAGAAAGGTAAGAATCGGAAGCCGTGACAGTCTTCTGGCAGTCAGGCAGGCGGAGCTTGTGATGGAGGCAGTCAGAAGGACTTCCCCTGAGACAGAACTTACGCTGGTTACGATGAAAACAACGGGTGACAGGATTCTGGACCAGTCTCTGGACAAGATAGGCGGCAAGGGTCTGTTTGTGAAGGAGCTGGATCTGGCACTTATGGAGGGCCGCAGTGATCTTTC
>JAHZAR010000111.1:4904-7752 GCA_019423835.1 Clostridiales bacterium
GTGCACAGCCTGAAGGATATGCCCATGGAGCTTCCGGAAGAGCTCCCGATTCTGGCCTACTCTCCCAGAGAAGACAACAGAGATGTATTAGTTTTAAGAGCGGGGCTCACAGAACTCCCCCCTCATCCGGTGATAGGGACGGGAAGCGCCAGGAGGAAAATCCAGGCAGCCGGGCTTTACCCGGATGCAGAGTTTAGAGGGATTCGCGGAAACATTCACACAAGGCTCCGCAAGCTGGACTCAGGGGAATATGACGCTTTGATACTGGCAGCGGCCGGAATGCTCAGGATGGGGCTTCAGGACAGGATCAGCCGGTATTTTTCCGTGGAAGAGATCATCCCGTCAGCGGGACAGGGAATCATGGCTGTTCAGGGGAGAAGGTCTGACAGCTATCCCTTCCTTATTAAAATAAATTCACCAGAATCCCAGGCCATGGCCGAGGCAGAGCGAAGTTTTGTGAGAACCCTCGACGGCGGGTGCAGTTCTCCCATAGCCGCCTGTGCTCTCATGGAGGGGGACAGGCTGAAGCTGAGAGGCCTTTATTTTGATGAAAAAAGCGGCCGGTGGACTGTGGGAAGCATGGAGGGCAGCGCCCGGGAGGCAGAGAAGCTGGGGCGCAGCCTGGCACTCAGGCTCAGAGCTGAGACAGAACAGGAAGCAGGTGAGGGGAAGAAGAGACCGGTCAAAAACGAAGAGAACAGAGAGGAACAGGAATAGATGAACATGCAGGAAAAAGCACAGGGGGGAAAGCAGTCCGGGAGGACGGAAAACCAGGGAAAGGTATGGCTGGTAGGAGCCGGACCTGGAGATGCCGGACTCCTGACGCTCAGAGGCAGGGAGGTTCTGGAAAACGCTCAGTCGGTTGTCTATGACGCCCTGGTGGGAGACGGGATTCTCGGATGGATCCCTGAAAATGCAGAGCAGATCTATGTGGGAAAGCGGGGCGGCTTCCACACAAAGTCTCAGGAGGAGATCAATCAAATTCTGGTGGAGGAGGCCCGAAAAGGGAGGCGAGTCGTCCGCCTGAAAGGAGGAGATCCCTTTGTATTCGGCAGGGGAAGCGAGGAGGCGCTGGTTCTGCGGGACCATGGAATTCCCTTTGAGATAGTCTGCGGAGTCACTTCGGCTGTTGCCGTGCCGGCTGCCTGCGGGATTCCGGTAACTCACCGGGGGATGGCGCCGTCCTTCCATGTGATTACAGGCCACAGGAAAAATGGAGAGCCGGCCCATATGGATTACAGTGCCCTGGCCCGTGAGGGAGGAACTCTCATTTTTCTTATGGGAGTCACCTCGGCGGAAACGATCTGCCGTGGGCTGATAGAGGGAGGAATGGACAGGCATACGCCTGCGGCTCTTCTGGAAAAAGGCACCACAGCCGGACAGAGGAAGGTGATCTCAACTCTGGAAAGGCTGTGGGAGGATGGAAAAAGCCAGAATATCAAGCCGCCTGCCATTATCGTGGTGGGGGAGGTGTGCAGTCTCTCAAAGAACTTGGCGTGGCTGGAAGATAAACCTCTGTTTGGTGCGAAGATCCTGGTAACGCGCCCGAAAAGGCGCTCCGCAGGGATGGCGCGCAGGCTTCGGGAGGCAGGGGCGGAGGTTGTGGAGCTTCCGGCAGCAGAGCCAAGGCTTGTGGAGGATACCTCTGCTCTCGACCATGTGCTCGAAAGGCTTGCAGATTTTGGATGGGCAGTTTTTACAAGTCCAAGCGGAGTGGAGCTGTTTTTTGAATACATGAGGAGGGAGAAAAAGGATATCCGCCTTCTGATGGGACTCAAATTTGCCGTGATTGGGGCGGGAACCGCAGAGGCTCTGAGCCGGTACGGATTTTATCCAGACTATATGCCGGAAAGTTATTACGCGAAGGAGCTTGGCAGAGGGCTTGCAGAGACCATCTGCCGGGAGCTGGAGGAAGAAAAAAACAGGAGGGGAACAGGCAGCGGAGCATCTGGATGCGGCAAACCGGTAAAGGTGCTTTTGCTGCGGGCACAGAAGGCGTCGCCGGAGCTTGGCAGAGAGCTTGACAGGGCAGAGATCCCATTTGAGGACACAGTACTTTACCGCACGGAGCTGCCTGCACCATCCATGCAGGCGGAGAGAGTAAAGACCCTGCTGGCGAAAAAGGCCTTTGACTACGTTACCTTCACAAGTGAGTCCACTGTAAAGGGCTTTCTTGAACTTCTTTCACCTGACCGCGAGGAGCTCTGCGGTTTTACTGCCGTCTGCATCGGCGAGATGACTGAGAGGGCGGCGAGAGAAGCCGGGATGAGGACAGCAGTCTCTGAAGTTCCGTCTATGGACAGCATGGCAGAGCGAATGATAGATCTGCGAAGCTTCAGGGCATAGGCATCTCAGAATTTTGCTGCGGGGCCGGGAAGGGCTGTGAACCGCTGTGAATCTGCACAAGAGCCTTCCTGATGTCGTCGAGAAGGGTTTTTGAGACTCTCAGCCCGCCGTAGCCGGTTCCCATATGAATGTCCGGCTTCTTTGCTCCGTGAAAGTCGGAGCCGCCGGTGGGAAGGAGACGGAACCTGCGGCACAGCTCTCTGAGTCGGTGACTCTGCTCCCTGGTATGGGAAGAGTAGTAAACTTCCAGACCGGCCAGCCCTGCCTCCGCCAGCTGTCCGGTCAGGAGCTCGATTTCCTTCCAGGAGAGATGGTAGCGCATTGGGTGAGCCAGTACGGGAAAGCCTCCTGACTGGAGAATGAGCTGTACTGCCTTTTCGGGGGGAACGGTCTCCTTGGGAGGACAGTATTTTCCGCCGGAGGACAGATACTTTCGGAAGGCCTGATCGGTGGTGGAGACGATACCTCTGGCAATGAGGGCAGAGGCGAAGTGAGCTCTGGT
>JAHZAR010000011.1 GCA_019423835.1 Clostridiales bacterium
GTAAAAAGTGCATAGAAAAATCAGAAAACCGAGAGGTTTTATTAAAGTACGGCAAGAATCCGGCGTTCTGCTCTGACTATAGAGAGGAGGCCGGATTTTTGTCTATAACGAGCGGAAGTGCCGCTCAATCATCCGCTGTGGATGATTTTGCGACACCCCCTTTATCTTACACCTTTCTGACATCTCTTTTTTCTTCTCTATTCTCTCCTTTTTCCTCTACCTGCCTGCACCGGCTTCCGTCTTTCATGCAGGCAATCCGGAACAGAAGCTGTCCTCTGATTTCATCACAGCTGTCCTGCTGCCGCAGAATTTTTTCCTTTCCCTCTCAGCCGGTTTGCAGCAGTCTCTGACTTTCCCCTCTTTTTGGCCTCTTTGCGTGCCTTTGCCCGCTCAGCACGCTTTTTTTTCGCTTCCTCACGGCGCCTGATAATCGTATCTACCCCTGCCTCATCTGTTAACTTTACTGTCTTTACACCAAACACAGAGCCGTCCTCTGACTTTTTAATCCTGATTTTTCCCTTTACAAACCCGTGTTCGGGGCAGACTGACAGACAGAAATAATACCGCTGATTCACGCTAAACCAGCGGATTTTCTTTCGCAGCATGCGGTGACACTTGTAGCAGACCACGTCCGTCACCCGCTTTTCCGCCAGTACCTCCTCCTTCGTTTCCCAGGTCCTCGACACGAATTTCGAGTAATCGGGAAACTCCAGATAAATCTCCTCCTCCTCTGTTTCCGGAGCCTGATAGTAGTCCACGGAAATATACTCCATCATACTGTAAAAATTCATTTTTCCCATCACAAGCCCTGTGTACCAGGCATCGTCCAGAGCGCGGTGAAAGGGGCGCTCCTCCTCAATCCCCATTTCCAGAACTGCCGTATCCAGGGACTCTCTCTTTGCATTTCCCTGTATCAGGCTGTAAATTTTCTGCAGATCAAAGTAATACAGAGGCTTGCGAAATGGAAGCTCCATCCCATGGTAAACCATATTCCTCTGAAGCTCGGTCAAATCCATGGAGCCCCAGGTACAGAAGCGGCAGTCATTTCCGCACCAGTCGAAAAATTCCTTTACCGCCGTCTCGAATTTTTTTCCCTCCCGCTCCAGCTGTTCTGCCGTGAGGTGCGTTACCTCTGAAATTTTATAGTGCAGTGCCCGGTACACCTGCGGGCGCACCAGACGGCTGAACTCTGACACAATCCTTAGATTTTCGTCCAGCTTCACCGCTCCGATTTCAATAATCTCGAAGGGCAGGCGATCAACAGATGCCTCCCTGCCACCTGAGCTCTGGTTCCATTCCAGATCAAGCACAATATAATGTCCCATATCTATCATTCCCAAAATAGCACTGACTCTTTCAAGCATACGTTCTTCAGGCTGTACGGCCCCGCCGTTCTGCCTGCGTAAACAAAGAGCAGCCCTGCAAGAACGCTTTGGGCTGCTCTTTACCTGCTATTAACTTTACCACATTCCATGAAATAAGTCGATGAAAAATTTTTCCGGCCTCTGCCTCTGGAGCAGGAGGAGGCCGGAAACGTACCTTCCGAATCAATGGCTCTTTGACTTTTTGTATTTGAATGATTTTAAAAATTGAATAATTATTCATAAAAACAATAATAAATTCTCCTGTATAAACCCGGCTTTTATTCATTATTTTACATTTTTACTCATCAGCCTTTACTGCTGAGATTTCAGACAGGTATCTGCCTCTGAAACTGTATGAGACATAACCTGGTATCATGCCCGAGTTTTTATCACTTGAAGCTTTTCCAGGCTCTGCAGCCTGTTTTCCGACTGCTGTTTTTGCGTTCAAATCTAATCGCACACCAGCTCTTCCTTGATGATGTTTCACGTGAAACAATTTCCGATGTCAGCAAAGGGAAGATCCGTATGGCTCAGGCGTCAGTCAAACTCCCTCCACATAGTTTTCCAGCCTCTGGAAAGAACAGACTGCACGGTTCTGTAGAATCCATTCAAATGTTCCTTCTGCATATTTATGCTTTTTATATCTCTTATTTTCTCCTTTTCCCCCTGTTTTAAAATGTATATTTATATGCTTTGATACAGTGGTCTGCTGGTTTAGTTCCGATTGTTTGGCTTCCATTTTTCTCTGGATCCCACGTCCCGAAGAGGCTTCTCTTTCCTGTTTTTTTCTTTTCTCATTTTCCTTGCTCCGCCTCACAGTTTACACTATAATTAATAGTATTGGCCGTATATAAGATTTCCGGCCTCAATCGAAACTTTTCTGCAAGGAGACTGCCATGCATACACTGAAACGATTTATTCACTACTACCGGCCTTACCAGGCTGTATTTTATCTGGATCTCCTCTGTGCGGCGGTGATCAGCACTGTGGATCTCCTCTATCCCCAGATTCTTCGCACCCTTACCAGAACCCTCTTTACCGAGGACAGCTCTGTCATCCTGAAAGCGCTCCTCCCCATCGGCCTGGGCCTCTTCACAATGTATGTGATCCAAAGCCTGTGCAAATATTACGTCAGCTATCAGGGGCACATGATGGGCGCTCAGATGGAACGGGATATGCGCCAACAGCTTTTTGATCACTATGAACGGCTGTCCTTTTCCTACTATGACAGCAACAACTCCGGCCAGATGATGAGCAGGCTGGTTTCCGATTTGTTTGATATTGCGGAATTTGCCCATCATGGACCAGAGAACCTGTTTATTTCCCTGATCAAAATCATTGGCTCCTTTATCTTTCTCTTCCTCATCAACTGGCGCCTGGCTCTTCCTCTCGTTTTGCTCGTTATCTGCATGTTTCTGTTCTCTCTGGGCCAAAACGGAAGGATGCAGGTAACCTTTATGGATAACCGCCGCCGGATCGGTGATGTGAATGCAAGCCTGCAGGATACCCTGGCCGGCATCCGTGTTGTCCAGTCCTTTGCCAATGAAAAGGTAGAAAGAGAGAAATTCCAAAAAAGCAACCACTGCTTTCTCCTTTCCAAGGATGCCAATTACCGCTGTATGGGCAGCTTTATGGGATGCAACCTGTTTTTTCAGGGCATGATGTATCTGGTGACTCTGGTCTACGGCGGATATCTGATTGCCCATGGAGCAATGGATGTAGCAGATCTGGCCATGTATGCCCTCTATATAGGTATTTTTATCAGTCCGATACAGATCCTGGTGGAGCTGACAGAGATGATGCAGAAGGGACTCTCCGGCTTTCGCCGCTTTCTGACTGTCATGGACACAGAACCTGAGATCAAAAATCTGCCGGGCGCTGTTCCTCTTACAGATGTGAAGGGTGATGTAGAGTACAGGCACGTCAGCTTCTCCTACCAGGAAGAGGAGCCTGTACTCTCTGATATCTCCTTCCATATCCCGGCGGGACGCTCTGTTGCGCTGGTGGGACCGTCTGGCGGCGGAAAAACCACCATCTGTTCCCTCCTGCCCCGCTTTTATGACGTCACAGAGGGCGCCGTTTTTATCGATGGAAAGGATATTCGAAGCCTCACTCTGGAAAGCCTCAGAAGCCAGATTGGCATCGTCCAGCAGGACGTATATCTCTTCTGCGGGACAGTCCGCGAGAACATTGCCTACGGAAAGCCCGGGGCCTCTGAGGAGGAAATTATTGCAGCTGCCAGAAAAGCCAATATCCACGAGTTTATCGAGTCGCTGCCTGACGGCTATGATACCTTTGTGGGAGAGCGGGGGACACGTCTCTCCGGCGGTCAGAAACAGCGTATTTCCATTGCCCGGGTTTTCCTGAAAAATCCCCCTGTCCTGATTCTCGACGAGGCTACCAGCGCTCTGGACAATGAGAGTGAACGCCATATTCAGAAGAGTCTGGAAGAGCTGTCCAAAGACAGGACAACCATCACCATCGCCCACCGTCTCTCCACCATCCGGAATGCAGACGAGATCATTGTTATCAATGAAAACGGCATTGCGGAGCGCGGAAATCACAGAGAGCTGCTGGCGCAGGACGGCATTTACTCTCATTACTACAGCATGCAGTTTGAAGGGCTGTAAATCCTTTGCATTTTCTGACAGGGCTGTATGTTTCACTCTTTCCTGAGCACAGCAGGTGAGATTTCTCCTGAAGGAGCGGAGTTGATGCAGAAAAATTAGTGAAATTAAAAGTACCAAAAAATACGCCTTGTACCAGAGGTAAATTACTCTGACAAGACGTATTTTTTGCTTCCGATTTAACGAAACCCTTCTGCAGGATTTTATATTCTGCAGCAGCTTCTGCCTGGGAGAGACGTTTCAGATTAAATTCTGCTTTTCCCTGGTTCCTTCCCTTTTATATATTCTGTTCCCTTCTGACACCAAAAACAGAGATCAGCAGCAAAATCGCAGAGACAGCCGCCATACACAAGAAGGCTATATTCATCCCATGTATCAAAGCCCTCCCCCCATAAGAGACAGCGGAGCCTTCACTAACCGCAGTCATAATCCCGACAAACACGGCAGATCCGATGGAACCTGCAATTGTTCGAAAAGAGGTGAGCAGGGAGGAGGCATCGGCCACCTTTTTGATATGAATACTGCCTGTTCCCCAGGTCAGCAGCGGCATCATCAGACTGCCAATGGAAACATTGCGTATCACATTCAATCCTGCAGCTATCCAGAGAGGCGTACTCAGAGTCAGAAAATACATTCCAATATTGCTGAGCACCATAGTGGCTGAGCCAATGACAAACAGCCTTTTAATCCCCATTTTATCGTAGACTCTCCCTGCAAACGGGCTTACAAAGGTTGTGGCAAAGGACCCCGGCAATGTGACAAGACCAGAAATAACGGCCGAATATCCCATGACACTCTGTACATAGAGAGGCATCAGCACGGAGGAACCCATCATTACAAAATAGAGGAGCATGCTGGCAATCACACTCACCCTGTAGCTGCGGTTTCTCAGTATCTTCACATCGAGAAAGGGCTTCTCCAGCCCGCACTGGCGCACCGCAAACAGCATACTGAATACCATACCGCTTAAAAGAGGTATTCCGGCCTGTACGCTGACAAGACCAAAGCTGCTGATATTTCCGATTCCAAGTGTAATTCCGCCAAATCCGATGATGCTCTCTGCAAAGGAGATCACATCAAATTTCTTTTCCTGGATTTCCAGGACATCTTCAAAGGCAAGACAGGATAGGACAAACGATAAGGACATGATAACTAAAACAACATAGAAAATTGATTTCCAGCCAAAGGCGTCTATCAGAAATCCGGCAAGTGTCGGTGCGATAATCGGAGCTGCCGTCGCAGCCAGTCCATAGGTTCCCATCATGGTTCCCTTTTTTTCAACGGGATAAACAGTCAGGATAACAACCTGAGCTGCAGACATCAATATTCCATTTCCGCATGCCTGTAAAATTCTTCCCGCCATCATCCAGCCAAAGCTGCCTGCAAAAATGCTGAGCAGAAGTCCGGCGATAAAGCCTCCGATTCCTGCCAGATATAATTTTTTCGTGGGAAAGCGGGTGATGAGAAACGCTGTCAGCGGCATAACAATTCCCATCGCCAGAGAATATCCGCTTGTCACCCACTGCCCGATGGATGTGCTGATGTGAAAAAACTGTACCAGATTGGGCAGTGCTGTGGTCATGGCCGTTGACAGCAGGGAGGACGCGATCCCAGAAACAACCAGACAGATAAAAATCCAGGTCCTTTTCGTGTCTGTCAGCTGCACGCTTTTCTTATTTTCCATCGGTTTCCTCCATTCTGTGCCATACTCTCAAATTGAGATTTTCTGTCATCTGGCTTAAATTTTTTTCCGTTAAATGGATCTGTTCATCTGTAATTCCTCTGGTCAGTACCTTGTAAAAAGAACGGTGAATTCTTTTAATCTCTTCAGCCGCCGGCATCGCCTGTTCTGTTAAAAACAGCCGCTTGATCCTCCGATCCTTTTCATCGCAGGCTTCCCGGACATAACCGATTTCCACCAGTTTTTTAATGCTTTTGGTCAGTGTGGCCTTATCTACGCGGATACACTCTACCATCTCCTGCTGGGAAGCTCCGGGATGGTCATAAATATATTCCACATAGAATTGCTGTCCCCATCCAATTTCCGACTCTTTCAGCCCATGATCATAATACATTTTCATAAGCCTGTCTAAGATGGAAATGTACCGTCCTATATCTGGAAAACAGTTTCTCATTAATCTCCCTCCTCATTGAACTGACTTATCCAGTATACCAAAAATTAGTAGCGTCCGCAACCTTTTCTCTTCATTTTGGGTAGCAGACAACAGCAGACGCTCATTTTGACTGCCGGAGAGGAATGCTTCACAGTATTATTTTCTCTCTGCCGAAGCAGAATTCTGTCCGGCAGTGCTGTATTTACAAAGAAACTCTCGGAATTGGAAGTTTAAGAAGTCGCCGCCACCCGTCAAACGGGTGGCTCAGCGGACGGGTGTAACCCTTTGTTGCTAGGCAGTGTCTCAAGGCGCTGGCTTTCGCTTTGCTCAAGCCACTCTCTGCTTTTCACTCATAGCTGCCCCTAAAGGGGCGTTCGGATTACCGACTAACCCTTAAAAGGGTCTTCGTATTCTTTCACACTTAATTTATCCAGCAGTATATCCGGCTTCTCCCGTTCTTGTATATACTTCCGGATGGTGTCCCCATTCAACCCTACCATGCTTATGTAATATCCTTCCGACCAGAAATGTCTGTTGATGAAATTCTTGTGTGATGACAGAGGAGATATTATATTTTTTACTCTCCATTATTCTGAGGACATCCTGAACATCTTCCGGGAAATACCCACCTGAACCAATCAAAGATTGCTGAGCATAAGTCATACGAAGAATATCTGCTGGCCGCTGACCAGCAAGTACAGTTACCACGACCATCCGGCTTCCAATCTTGCCACTGGTCAAAAACTGTTCCAAAATGGCCGGTGCCCCAGCGGCGTCCAGATAGATGTCCGCATCTGGAACTATGTCATCGAGACCGTGAGCGGGTCCGAATAGCGTGGAGGCTGTCTCATTCAGATCCTCCTGCCCAGTATTACAAGTCGGGAAACCAAGCCTGCGAACTTTCTCCAGCTGAAAATCCGGCAGGTCGCACACCAGCACCTCGCGGCAGCCAAATTCCTTCAAGGCGATGGCCGCTGCAATACCGATGGTACCTGCTCCAAAAACAATGGCGTTTTCTCCAGCTTGGGGCTGCGATCTCCTGTGACCGGTTCCCGGTCCCCATGCTGGCAGACGGCCACATCAGTGCCACAGATGCTAGCGTAAATGGTTTTCAGCAAGACATCGTGCAGACCACAGACAGGTGTTGGCTTATCTGCTATGGCGATGTTTTTCTTTCCGTTATAAATAGCTGCTTTCATGATTTTTCCCTTACTTGATTCCTTTCACCAGCGGGATCAGCATCAGCAGAACTACGATGCCCACCAGACCGACCACAATGCCGAGGAACATCTTACCAAACACCATTGTCAGGCACATACCAACGCCCAGAAGCAGGGCACCCAGTACGCCAACGACCACGGAGCCAACCGTTTTTGCGTTGAGCCTGATGGGGGCTTTACCTTCCATCTTCCGCCAGAGCAGCACGGTGACAAGCAGAACTACAAGGCCAATGACGCCGCAGACAATGCCCTGATTGAACATTCCCCATTCCGGCAGCAGGGCCATACACATACCCAGCGCAAAGAAAACGACCCCGATGGTCCCCAGGATCAGCGCCGCGAAATTACTTTTTTTCATCATGAAATCCTCCTAATGATTTAATATTCTTCAATGAGCCATTGCTCATCAACTGAAGCTATGATACAGTACCTTTATTTCTCTTGTGTTTGAGTTTTGTTTGAGAAATATTAAAAGTGCCGCAGCTAAAAAAAGAATTTGTACGCCCAGTCCCAGGTTCGGAGCGGCAAGGGATAGGAACAGGTCCAATAAAAAGAGGAAAGCGACCCCAGCGCATCCCCAGATCAGTCTCCGCTTGGGCATGCGTTCCAAGACCCGCCAGAAAAGAGGGGCCAGCCCATAAGCCGCGGCCATACCGGCCAGCGCAAAGAACAACAGGCTCATAGCGCAGATCCGACGGTTTATATTGAGAAAGTAACCAGTATAGTCCCACCATTTAGCGTGAAACATCTGTTCCAGCCGCCAAGAGGTTACATACTCCACAACCGCACAGATACCCATACAGGTTAGAAAATAGCAAAACCGGCCGCCGTCCTGCCTTGCGGTGGAGCAACACCATCAGTACCGCCCCTACGCCATAGATGGGTGCCCACGGGCCATGCAGTACGCCTCGATAGGACAGTGCCAACTCCCAAAAGCTGTATTCCGCGCTGTGCTGTACCCAGAAAACGATGACCTCCCACAGCCAGCCGCATACGCTGGCGGCAAAGAAAAAGGTAAGGCAGGGCAATATGGAATGATTTCGTACTTTAGAAACCGCTGATGCGGCAGTATTGCTTTTATTCATCAGAGTTCCCCCTCATTTCCTGTTTTCTGACCTGATTTTACCTGTCCTTTGTTTGGCCTCCGTTTGAATTTTGTTTCTCAAATATAAAAACAGATCGGGCGCTTTCGCAGCAACGTCCGACCTGTTTGAAATTTAGTGCAGCAGGTGAATTCCTTTTTCACAAAGCGAATTGATCTCATCGTATTTCTGCTCCATCAGAGGCTCGACCTCCGCCGTCCGCTTTCGTACCAATGCCCGGTACAGAAAATACGGGACGACCCATCCCAGGAAACCAGGAATTGCCAGCAGAATGGTCAGCCAGACGATGGGCGGCTCCGACACTACCGCAAAGGTAGAGCCGGCCATGAAGGCGGTGCCGAGAATGCCGATTGCCAGTGCCGCAATCGTAGCCTGGGTGGTCTTGGCACGCTCTAGCGCCTTCAGTTCAGCAATACAGCTGTCAAAGTTGCGCTGCAGGCGAGTAAGCTCCGCCTTGTTGCTGATGTTCCGATTACGGTGAAAATAGAGTGTGGTTGTCTCCGCCGTTTTTGGAGAACCTATGGAAAGATGACCGCCCCTACTCTCTATTTTTGCTTCCCTGTTTGGGTCCGGCTCCCAGCCAAAACAAGGGTAGCTGTCCAAACAGAGGGAGGCGTGCTCCCTGGGAACGGTAATCTCCCGGTATTCATAGCCGGTATAGCCCGTACTGTTCTTATCATTCATCATAAATATGCTCCTCAACTTTTTCCCGCGTAGGAATCCGCACTGTGAAAGTGGTCCCTTGTCCTTCGGTACTGTCCACCGAAATCTCCGCGTTCATAATCTGCAAAATCCGCAGGGCCAGAGCCAGACCTAATCCGTTGCCCTCAGTGGCGTGGGAGGTGTCGCCCTGATAGAATTTGTCAAAAATATGGTCTTTGGCTTCCGGTGAGATTCCACATCCAGTATCCGACACGGAAACGGTAATGAAGTCCGTTTCCGAGGTCTGCCGCAGCGTCACCGTTCCACCCGGCTCGGTAAATTTGAATGCGTTGGAAAGCAGGTTGTTCCATACCAGCTCCATCAGGCTTTCGTCCGCATGGATAGTAGCCCGGTCCTCCAGTTCTGCTTCAAATTCAATCTGCTTTTCCTCCCACACAGCCTCAAAGGTCAACGCGCAATCGCTGAGCTGGCGGCACAGGTCGTAGGACTCAAACTGCGGGGTGATCTGCTGGCTCTCCAGCTTATTAAGTTTCAGGATATTGGTAACCAGGGCGGACAGCCGCCGGGTACTGCTCAGAATGGCGGCGGTGTATGCGTCCTGTTCCTCTTTTGTCAAGTTAGAAGTCCGCAGTAACTGCGCATAATTTTGAATGGCCGCCAACGGGGTCTTGATTTCATGAGACACATTGGCAATGAAATCGGTCCGCATGGTCTCCAGACTGCCCAGCTCCGCCACCATCTTGTTGAAATCCAAAAACATCAGATCCAGGTAGTCGTGCCGGTTGGAGGTATGGAGGGGCGGGATATAGACGGAGAAATCTCCATGGGCCACCTTCTTTGCGGCTTTTGCCAGTTCCTTCATAGGCTGGTCATAGGTTTTCGTAATTTGATGCCGTGTAAATAAGGTCAGGCATACAGCGACAAGGCTCCAGTAGATAACGGGTATTGCTGTCTGAACCAAAGAATTCCACTCGTTTTCATTGATCAGGGTGATCAGGCCAGTATGAATCCCTGACATGAGCAGTAACACCACCAGATAAAGCGCAAACAGCGACGGCGGAAAACGGGATTCCAACCGCCGTTTTTTTCTCGCACTCACTTGACCACCGCCTTATAGCCTAATCCCCGAACCGTCTTGATCTCAAAATCCGAGCAGATGGAGAATTTGTCCCGCAGCTTGGTGATATACACATCCACTGCCCGCAGACCGGTGTCACTCTCCACACCCCAAAACTCATCCATAAGCTGGGAACGGGAAAAGGTGTGGTTGGGGTAAGAAAGCAATTTATAGAGGATATTGAATTCCCTCGTGGTCACGGGAATCTCTTCGCTATTGACAACAGCAGTCAGTGCATCCGCATCCAAAACCAATGTACCAACTTTGAGCTTTCGGCTGGCCTCAATGTTGGCCCGGCGCAGCAGGGCGCGCACTCGCATGAGAAGCTCGCTGAAATCAATGGGCTTCACCATGTAATCGTCGATGCCTAAATCAAACCCCTTCTGTTTGGCAGG
The DNA here is from genome assembly GCA_019423835.1 of Clostridiales bacterium. GTDB lineage: Bacteria > Bacillota > Clostridia > Lachnospirales > Lachnospiraceae > Otoolea. The sequence continues at coordinate 10,604 of JAHZAR010000011.1, forward strand.
CAGATCATCACGCGCAGAAATAAACAGGATGGGAATGGTCTTGTTAAGGCTCCGTACCGTTTTGGCAAACTCAAAGCCATCGGTCCCCGGCATCATAATATCTGAGATAATGAGGTCATAGAGCTGGCTATACATCGCATCGTAGGCTGCCTCTGCGCTGAGGCAGCCCTTTGCCTCATAGCCGCTATCATTAAGATAGGCACACACACTTTGTGTTAATTTTTCTTCATCATCTACAACAAGAATCCGAACCATATCTCGATTCCTCCTATTCGTCTATATTTTTCAGCTGGAACTGGCAGCGGCGCTCCGTTTCGCCGCATATCTGTTTCCATATTTCCGGCGCTATGCCGCTAAGGAAGTGAACGGAAACTACTTCTGTCCCCTGTTCTGTAAATCCTTTTTCCACTGCGGTCAGCGCATAATTCGGGAAGTGTTTTTTCATCATGCGGTTCAGTGCTCTTTGTTCCCGGCGGCAGTCCGTTCGAGTGGTAATCCGCCGCATCCGCAACAGCATATACACACCAAGCAGGACAGCGCAGGTTCCCATCAGTGCGCCCAGGATGCCATTGGACGCAGGATTTTGTCCTTCATCTGCAAAAGACAGAATCGCCGCCTGGGTCAGCACCAGGGAGATCAATGAGGTGGCGAGATTAATGGTCTTAAGGGCATGGAGCAGTGGAGAGTGATTCTTGCGAAACACCAGCACTCCACGCAGGTTAAGGCCGATTTCCACAAAAGTCACCGTGGCAATCCCCATGGCGATGTAAGGATGGTATGCCGTGTAAGTGGGGTGGAAGTACATTCGGATGGAATATGCGATATACAGGCAGCTTGTAACGATGAGGACAATGCCCGACCAACGATAATAGCGGTATTGTTTAGAAATGTCTTTCGTCCGAATCACGCCTGCGAGGGCACAATACCGGGCAAGCACCATCCCCAATGTATAGCAGCCGTTTACGCAGGTGAAGATTGAGAGCGCCAGAACACCAGATATAATCTTGAAAAGGCCCATCAGGATGTTGCCCAGACCGGAGAGTCCCGTCAAGTAAAGCATCCGGCTGCTGGAAGTATTATAGTTGGCCTGAATCTCATAACTGCTGGCCTTTAGAAAATCAACGCTATGTTTAATTGGATTCCGTTTCATCTTCACACCTTCTTGCCGCTTTTCTCATTGAATATTTATACCATAGCACGGGATTGTTTGAGTTTTGTTAAAATAAAGGGGTATTTCAAAAATTTTTATAGAAAATCTTCTGGGAGATGCTGGCTTAAAACAGTTTGGACAGTTTCAGGAGAATCGATGCAGCCATCCTCCACCCATCGCCTTAAAATTGCTTCAATCCCAGCCCGATAAAATGCCTGTCGATAATGGTCCAAGTGAGCAGAAGCATCAAAAAGCCAAACTTGCGTCGGTCCGTTCTGGACAGGTTCATTTTTATGACATTGAAAATATAAATGATAGAAGTTCATGCGGTTCTTCATAGAGCGGAGAAAAAAGAGCTGCCATTGCTGACCGGACTGCTGCTCTGAGCACTCTTCTCGGAAGGCCATCATAGCAGCTTCTCGAATCTGTATTTCGCTGCGTTCTGTCAACTCACCAATATCTGAAAAATAAGCGTAAAATGTGGTTCGATTAACTCCCGACATATTACAAATATCTTGGATTGTAATGTCCTGAACTTTCTCAGTTTTCAATAATTCCACAAGTGCAGTTTGTATTTTTTCTCGCTTTCTTGAAAGCGCTGATTGTTTTTAGTGTTCATAGCAAATCACTTTCCTCCTTGTTGTCTCATCATTGCTTAAAATGTTATATTTATTATTCCAACTCTTGTTGTGATAATAGAATAAATTAAGAAATATGTCAACGCAGAAAACCGGCAAGCAATGCTTGTTGAGGGCAGCGCCCCCAAGCCCCTTTGAACGCAGAATTTCATTCTGCGGCTGCGCGTTCTGCGAACGATTTTGACCAGTACCAGCTCACCGCTGGCCGCGGTCTTTTTCTTTTTCAGCATCGTGTTCTGCCTCCATATTCAGGAGCCGGTCTGCATTAGCTTTGGCCGTCAAAAGCTCCCCCATTTCTTCACGAGAGCGCCGGTATTCCGCGTAGGTTTTCTTCTTTTCTTCCAACAGTTCGGCATACTCCAGCAGGTTATGTTCCGTCAGAAAGTTCATGGTCTGGGCCATCTGCTTGAGGTTAAATACCTTTGCCCAGCGCGCATATCCGGCACCTTCCCAGCCTGAAATTTTGCCTGAATGTCAACCAGCAGATTGACTTTCGGCGGCTCTGCCGGAACCGCTGGCTTCTTCCGGCGTGATCCCGCCGGGGAGGAAGGATTGGCGTACATGATAGGCGATTATCTCATCTGCGCCGTGCACCCGTCCGGCAGCGGCAATGTGCTGACGCTTTGCCAGCAGGAACTCAGCATCAGTGGTCCGGCTGTCACATCCATAGCCGGTGATAAGTCTGCCATTATCCGTCTTTTGCGGGTTGGCCGCATAGTCAGTAATATCGCTGATTGCTTGGCTTTCCGTGCGGCCTTTGCCGTTCCAGCTACCGGACACTCCAAGCAGATTTTACGCATTCTTGATGTAAAATTCCGCGCTTTTTCATCGGAAATCCGCATCAAAAGCCGATAGTGCAATCTTCTATGTATATTCTCTCCGAGTTCGCGTATAATAAACTTATGCCATATACGGCAAAAGTTAGAGGTGATATTATGATTAAGCGAGATTATTATTTGAACCGCCTGATTCACAATATGTGGAATGGTGAAATTAAGGTTATCACCGGAATCCGTCGCTGCGGAAATCAGCGCTTCTCTTTGACCTATTTTATGAATACCTTCTTTCTCAGGGGATAAAAGAAGAACAAATTATCTGTCTGGAACTTGACCAGCGAAGAAACTATAAATACCGCAATCCCATTCTCCTCTGTGACTATGTGGATTCGATCGCAAGCACCAGGAAAGACGAGAAGCGCGGTTATTCCGTAGAGGTCGGTATGGTCACAGAACGAAAAAATGACGAGCGAATCCAGCGTGAAATTGACTTTGTTGTGAACGATGGAGACCGCCGCATCTATATTCAGTCTGCTTATCAGATGGATACAGAACAGAAAGCAGAAACTGAGTTACAATCCTTAAAATTCACAGGAGATTTCTTTAAGAAAATTGTAATCCGTATGGATATTCCCCAAAACTTCTACGATAACAACGGATTTTATCATTGCAGCCTGATTGATTTTTTGCTTGGGACAACAGCCTTGTTCTAATTCAAGCAGCAAAATGATCTTCATTTTAGCTTGTAATAAAACGAGAATACGGTGTAAAGCACGAATCTGACAACTGAAAGCTAATTTTAACAGCAAAAGGTACTGGGGCATTTTGTCCAGTACCTTTTTCAGGTTCATAATTCTCAATTTAACAGATACGGTCTGGCATTTGCCATAAGGGAACTCATTGATGGCATATTTCAAGTCCTGCATCTTGCCCAGCATCCAGATCTTCGCTTTGGGCAGACCAAACGGGCTGATGAGGAACGCCAAAATCATCAGAATATTTCTGTTTTGCGGGGAGTATGTAATCAGCACCGCCACCCCAGCAGTGTAAATACCATACTAATAAGCCTCAGCACCAGACCAGAAACATACACAAGCCCGACGCACAGCCAGATGAATACGGTCAGCACCAGAATCACTGGAGCCACCGCAATTTTAAGCAGCAGTTTCAGAATAAACAGCAATGCCCTCATTTTGTTTCCTCATCCCATTGTTCCCGCAGCCTTTGAAAGAACTGTTCCGCCAGTTTTTCATCGTCCTCTGTCACTCCCGGCGGCCCTTTGTTATCTGGATTTCCTCATATCTGCGATAATCGGAAAGCAGTACCTCAAACAATTCTTCCGGCGTCGGACAGAGACTCCCATCCACACAGTAACGGGAATCCCCCTTCCATGTGACCCGAAGATGGCCGCGCCTGCACTTCAGCACTTCTTCCTCCCGATCACAGTTCAGATAATCCTAAAAAATATTCAATGCCTTTTCAAAAGTTTTTATTCGTCCTCAGCTCCTTTATGGCGATCTCTTTTAACTTCTATTATCCTTCCGGTATCTTCAAAAGACAAGGATACGGGCAAAAACAAAAATATGCCGTTTTGGATTTCTCCAAAACGGCATATCTCTCCATCCGTTCCTGGGCGGATTCGAACCGCCGGCCTTTCGCTTAGGAGGCGAACGCTCTATCCTGCTGAGCTACAGAAACCTGTCATCGATACTGATTAACAAAACCAGCTTAATTATTATAAATGATCTCTCTCATAAAAGTCAAGTACAATTTTGTTTTTGCCTGCTTTTTGACACACTTTCTGGCAAAATCCCATCAGAAAGGGATGTCTCCCGCTTATGTTCCACGTGAAACATCCCCTCTCTATGATGTCTACTTAAAATCAGCAATTCCCTGCATCCAGACCTTTCCCTTAAAGCGGCGGCCGACCTTTGGTTCACCCAACAGATCCTTTTTATTGATACATACTCTGAAGTGCAGATCATTACATTCCAGCTTCATGTCATAGATCTCTTCATCTGTGATCCTGTTTTTCTTCAGACAGATCTCCTCAATCTCTCCAATCACTGAGTATTGATCGCATTCAATTCCGCTGGGCATAAAACAGGTGTCAACGATGGTATACAGATCCTCCTTCATGGCACGTCTGGAAGCCTGCGAATACAGATCTATATCTTCAATAGTCAGGGACTCCATTGCTTCCGGATCGCCGTTTTTAGCTGCTTCCAGAAGGTTATTTCTGTTCCGCGACGCCACCTTCGCTTTCTCGATCTGCCTGGCTGTCTTTTTCACCGGAAGGAGAATTTTGCCGTGTACGGAAAGAGCCGACAGTCTGGCTGAAACTACTTCGGGGCTTTCCCTGCGCTTTAAACTTCTCTCTCTGTATTCCAGGGCATTTGTCAAATAGAAAATCAGAGAAATTCCCACCTTGTATTCATCCAGCAGCCCTGCATAGGTTTCCTTTTCCGTGTGCCGCTGAATCGAGCACTCTGCCGTCGATGTGACAGTGCTGCTGTCCAGGTATGGGTAGTAGTACTCAATGTCCAGTTCCTCATTTTCATCCATCTCTCCGAACATGGCAATTCCCATTCCATCTGCCACCTCTGCCCTTATCTCGCAAAAATCTGTATCCCTGTCAATGGGAATACACCGGGACGCCCTGGCATCCTTGGACAGACATTTGAGCAGAGCCCGTATATCGCGGTTTTTCTGGTACATGCTGAATCCAACCGCGCGCAAATATTTATGCATCCTCTCTTTCTCCTCTTTATAAAACAATCACCACAAACCTTTTCCTCTTTACAGCCGGGAGATCTCCTAGTATCCAAGCGCCATCTCCAGCGCCTCCTTCTCCTCAGCTCCCAGAAGCACATCTGTGCTTCCCTTCTCTACATCCTTCATATAGAGGTAGCAGCCCTCCCGGCTGTGGACAGAATTTAAAATGAAACCAGAATTATTGTCATCCAGAAGGGCAATCACAAAGCTCAGATTTCCTCCCATTCCTTTGAAGGCATTGTACTTTACAATTCCTATTTTCTGGTAGCTGGCCCTCACCTGCCTGGTCAGGGATTTAAGCTGGTCCCTGCTCTCCCTGTCGGATGTCTGAAGAACCGCTGTTTCATCCAGCAGATCCAGAATTGTATCCTCCAGTGTTTCCGCATCCTTTCCTCTCATAAATATGTCATATCTCCGGTACAGCTTTCTGTACTGGGAAAAGCACACCAGAGTGATAATCATACACACCAGCGTCAGAACCGCAAGGCCGATGATCAGAAAGGCCGGATCAAAGGCGAGATTATTCAACAAACTATTTTCCATTTCTCTGTTATCACTCCTGACTTTCTTCTCGTTCGTTATCCTTGTATAGACTCAAGCAGATCGATAATTCTCTCGAGCTCTGCCGGGGAGTAGTATTCAATCTCTATTCTTCCCTTATTTTTATCTTTTTTATTGATGGTAACCTTGGTTCCCATAACAGATTTGAGCTTTTCCTCAATATCCCTGTAGATGAAGCTCAGATCTCTCTCCTCTTCATCTGCCTTCTTTTCCTTTTTCGGAGCTGCCATCATTTTGACCAGCTTCTCCACCTGGCGAACACTGAGCTGGTTTTCCGTGACCTTTTTAGCCAGCTCATACTGCTGTTCCCTGTCTTCCAGCCCCAGCAAAGCTCTCGCATGCCCTCCTGACAGCAGATTTTCCACCAGCATCTGCTGAACCCTCTCATCCAGCTTTAAAAGCCGCATGCTGTTAGTGACAGTGGCACGGTTTTTGGAAACGCGCTCCGCTACCTCCTCCTGCTTCAGGCCAAATTCCTGTACCAGCATCTGATAGGCCTTCGCCTCCTCGATGGGGTTCAGATCTGCCCGCTGGACATTTTCTATCAGGGCAATTTCCAGTGTCTGCTGCTTCGTATAGTCACGGATCAGCACCGGAACCTCCTTCAATCCCGCCAGCTTAGCGGCGCGCCAGCGCCGCTCGCCGGCAATGATCTCGTAAAACTCCCCCTTCTTCTGTACCAGAAGCGGCTGAAGAATCCCGAAATTTTTCACCGACTCTGCCAGCTCATTGAGCTGATCCTCATTGAAATATTTCCGCGGCTGTTCCTGATTTGGCTCTATCTGAGCAATGTTTACCAGCTGCTCCCGGATGTTTCCCGGCTGTTCAGGAACAGATTCTGTCCGTACCTTTTCGATAAGATTCCCTGTTCCAGGATTCCCGCTGTCAGACAGTTCGTTTTTTGCCACTGCCATGTCGGCACTGCCGCCCTTTATGGAATCTGTACTGTTTTTTGTCATCACAGCCTTTTCAGAAGGCTTTTCTCTCCTGTTTTCACTCTTTGGCGCAGGCCTTTTCCTGCTCTTTTTCGTATCTGCTGCAGCTTTTCCCTTCCTTGTTCCTCCGGGAAGGACCATGTCCAGCTCCTCCAGCTTCGCCTTTCTGTCCACTGCATGCTCCGGTATCTTTGTTTCCTCTCCCTGGTCAGCAATCTGGTGACTAACCTCTGGTCTGGCATTTTCCTCCTTCAAATCAGGGAAATAAGCTCTCAGTCCCTTTCCAAGTCCTCTTCTCGCCATCTCTATTCTTCCCCTCTGCTGATTACTTCCGCTGCCAGCAGGCGGTAGCTCTCCGCTCCCGTCGATTTGCTGTCGTACAGATTGATTGGCATTCCATGACTTGGCGCCTCTGCAAGCCGTACGTTTCTCGGAATGATCGTCTTGTAAATATTTTCATTCAGATTACTCTTCACATTTTCAACTACCTCGAGGGAGAGGTTTGTCCTGGCGTCATACATGGTAAACACCACTCCCTCCATCTCAAGTCCAGGATTCATGGTCTTTTTTACAAGGCTGATTGTCCTGAGCACCTGGCTCAAACCTTCCAGGGCATAATACTCGCACTGGATCGGAACCAGAACTGTATCCGCCGCTGTCAGCGCGTTGATTGTCAGAAGGCTCAGGGAAGGAGGACAGTCGATAATAATAAAGTCATAGTTGTCCCTTACTTCCTCCAGATGGTCTCTCAGGATAAATTCTTTCTTTTCCATATCCAGCAATTCTATCTCAGCCCCGGCCAAATTGGAGTCAGAAGGCAGCACATCAAGATTTTCCTGCACCTGCTCGTGAAGACATTCATCCAGGGAGCATTCGCCCAGCATCATCTCGTAAACCGTTTCTTCCATATATTCCTTTTCCAGTCCAAGACCGGTAGTGGCATTTCCCTGTGGATCGAAATCAATGGCTAAAACCTTCTGTCCGGCTTCAGCCAGGCAGGCCGATAAATTGATCGCTGTCGTTGTCTTTCCTACGCCTCCCTTCTGGTTGGCAATCGCAATCACACGTCCCATGCTCTCTCCTTTTCTGTATCATTCAAAAGTTCATTCCATAGTATAGCACATCTTTCTTTCTTTTCCTACAGGAAATCTCCCCAATTTTCCATAAATGTTCCACGTGAAACATATTTACGATCCAGAAACAGTACCCCAGCTTCTTTTATCCTGAGACCATTTCCTGCCTGTATTTCAGACTTTTACAGTGGCCATGCGGAAGGGGGTGCTGTTTTCCTTCTTCAATAAACAGTTTCTCATTCCACCTGTCTGTGATATAATTTATCTGGAATTTACCTGAAGCTTATCGGTTCTGATAAGCCCCAGCATAGACCGTCCAAGGAGGCAAAACCATATGAAAATAAACAACAGAGTTATGTCCCTGCTCGCGCTGACTTCCGGCGCTGCAGCGGCCACCGCCCTGATCAACCGATATATCCGTTTTTCGGCTGTTTCCAAAAAACTTTTAACCGATTTTCATCCTCTCTGCTATAAATGGAGATTCGGAAATATCTATTTTACTAAAACCGGTACAGGAAAGCCCCTGCTTTTGATTCACGATTTTCATTTCGCGTCCAGCGGCTGCGAGTGGAGCCAGGTCGTTGGAGAGCTAAAAAAGCATTACACCGTCTACACGATTGATCTGCTGGGCTTTGGCCGCTCCGAAAAACCAAACCTGACGTACACAAACTATCTGTACGTCCAGCTCATCTCTGACTTTATCAAATCCGAGATAGGACACCGCACCAATGTCATCGCTACCGGCGGTTCCGTGGCCCTGACAGTAATGGCCTGCAACGCCAATCCTGAACTTTTTGATCGGATTGCGCTGATTAATCCAGATCCCCTTTCCCTCTGCGGTCAGGTTTACGGAAAAAATGCAAGACTGTACAAATTTATTCTGGATCTTCCCATTGCCGGAACCCTTTTCTACCACATAGCATCCAGCCGCAGCCTGCTTGAGGAAGCGTTTCGGGAACGTTTTTTCTACAATCCTTACTCTGCAAAACCTGCCTATATAGACCGCTACTACGAATCTGCCCATCTGGGCAGCTGCCCGAAAGCTATTTTTTCCAGCATGGAATGCGGTTACACGAAATGTAATATCACCAATGCCCTGAAAAAAATTGACAACAGTATTTTTATTATCGGCGGAGCTGAGGAACCGTCCATCACAGGCGCCATTGATGAATACCGCCAGATAAATCCAGCAGTGGAATATGCTCTGGTTTCAAAGACAAAACATCTTCCTCAGCTGGAGCAGCCGGCAAAGGTTCTGAATCTGCTTACCATCTTTTTTTCATAGACCGAGTATTTAAATGCCGGAACCTATGATTCTGTTTTATGACTCAGGTCAGAAATATCTGATTCAGACATGATATTTTATTCTGGCGGGAAAGACAGAAGAAGAAACGGACATCGCAGAACGAAAAGATGAAAAAGACAAGTTCCGGCCCCATCAGGATGAAATAGTCCCGTGAGGCCGGAAAACCACTCTGAAGCAATCTATTCCCTGCAGGAAAGAGATTTGTTTTACTGCTGCAAAAGCTGCCGCTGCAGGGATAACACTCTGGCTTTCTGTACGCTTCCTATCTCAGCGGTTCTTTTGACGGCATACCTGCCTTGCGGGGATACCTGGAGGGGGTGGACTTTATCTTTCTTACCTTTACCAGTGCCCGCTCATCGGAATTGGGAAGGCTGAACCTCTCAATCTTCTCAATCTCCCCTCCCAGTCTGCGGATCGCGCTCTGCCCATTTTCCAGTTCCTCATCCAGCTTTCCTGATTTATAGGACACAAAATATCCGCCCTGTTTCACCAGAGGCATACAGTATTCTGACAGAGTGGAGAGATTCGCCACTGCCCGGGATACACAGATATCAAATGTTTCACGTGAAACACGATCTCTTCCAAAATCTTCAGCCCTTCCATGAACAGCCGTAATTTTTTCAAGTCCAAGCTCAGAAATTACCGTATCCAAAAATTTAACCCTCTTATTCAGAGAATCCAGAAGCGTCACTCTCAGTCCCGGAAATGCAATTTTCAGAGGAATGCCCGGAAATCCAGCCCCTGTTCCTACATCTGCCATGGTAAGCTCTGCTTCCTCCAGCCCTTCCACCACCCGCTTCAGAGCCAGACTGTCCACAAAATGTTTCGTCACCACTTCCCTCATCTCTGTGATAGCAGTGAGATTCATCACCTGATTCCACTCACTTAACAGCTCATAATATCTGAAAAACTGTTTCATCTGTTTCTCTGTCAGTGTCACTCCCACATGACAGAGTTCCTCTTCCATCTGCTTTACAAATGCTTCTCTCATGACTCCTCCTGGACCTTTTCTTTCTGTCCTTCGCTTCTCTCCCGCTGATACTTCAGCTGTTCCAGGTGAACCAGCAGCACTGAAATATCTGCCGGTGAAACTCCTGATATTCTGGATGCCTGTCCAATGTTCCTGGGCTTATACAGGTTCAGTTTCTGAACAGCCTCTTTTCTCAGACTCTTCACCGTCGAGTAGTCAAAGCTCTCGTCCAGCTTTCGGCTCTCCATTTTTTTAAACTGGGCCACCTGCTGAAGCTGCCTTTTGATATACCCCTCATACTTGATGTTGATATTCACCTGCTCCGCCACGTCCCAGTCGAGAAGCGGTCTTTTCGGATCAATCTCCTTCACCGCCTCGTAGCTGAGCTCCGGTCTCCTCACCAGCTCTGCCAGGGTTGACCCGGATTTCAGCTCTGTACTTCCGTAATTTTTCAGGCACTCCTGCACCTCACGGGTAGCCCCGACTGGTGTCTGGTTCAGCCGTTCAACCTCCTCCCTGATCAGTCTCTCCTTTCTCAGGACGCGCTCATATCTCTCATCGTCAATGAGCCCTATCTCATGTCCTATCCCTGAAAGTCTGAGATCCGCATTATCCTGTCTCAGGAGAAGCCTGTACTCTGCCCTGGATGTCATCATCCTGTATGGCTCATGGCTTTCCTTCGTTACCAGATCATCGATCAGGACTCCGATATAGGCCTGTGAGCGGTCTAACACGATTCCTTCTTTTCCCTGGAGCTTTCTGGCCGCATTTACGCCCGCCATAAATCCCTGAACAGCAGCCTCCTCATACCCGGAGCTTCCGTTAAACTGTCCTCCGCTGAACAGTCCTTCTATGGATTTAAATTCCAGAGTCGCTCTGAGCTGCCTGGAATTAATGCAATCGTACTCAATGGCATAGGCATTTCTCACGATCTTCACATGCTCCAGTCCGGGAACCGTCCTGTACATTGCTGTCTGAACATCTTCAGGAAGAGAGCTCGACATGCCTCCCAGGTACATTTCATTTGTATAGAGCCCTTCTGGCTCCACAAACACCTGATGACGCTCCTTGTCCGGGAATTTGACAACCTTATCCTCTATAGAGGGACAATATCTGGGCCCTGTCCCTTCAATTACACCGGAAAACAGAGGCGAGCGATCGAGGTTTTCTCTGATTATCTCATGTGTCCTCTCATTCGTGTAGGTCAGCCAGCAGGAAACCTGTTCCTTCTGCACCGATTCCGGATCTGTGGTGAAGGAAAACGGAACCACCCTGTCGTCTCCAAACTGCTCCTCCATCCTGGAAAAATCGATACTCCTTCTGTCCACCCTTGCAGGCGTTCCAGTCTTAAAGCGGTACATCTCTATGCCAAGGGCCTTCAGGGAATCAGTCAGATGGTTGGCCGCCTGCAGCCCATTGGGCCCTGTTGGATTGCTCACGTCTCCATAGATACATCTGGCTCTCAGATAAGTGCCCGTAGCCAGGACCACAGCCCTGCAGTGGTAGACAGCGCCTGACAGCGTTCTTACCCCTGTCACTCTTCCGTGTTCTGCCAGAATCTCTGTCACCTCTGCCTGTTTGATAGTAAGGTGCTCTGTATTTTCCAGTACTCTCCTCATCTCACGGGTATACATTTCTTTATCTGCCTGAGCGCGAAGGGAATGGACTGCCGGCCCCTTCGATTGATTCAGCATTTTTGACTGGATAAAAGTCTTATCAATATTTTTTCCCATCTCTCCGCCCAGGGCATCCAGCTCTCTCACCAGATGCCCCTTCGAGCTTCCCCCAATATTGGGATTGCACGGCATCAGAGCAATACTGTCTACGCTCACTGTGAACACCACTGTTTCCATTCCCAGTCTGGCTGCTGCAAGAGCTGCCTCACAGCCGGCATGTCCCGCTCCAACTACCGCAATATCATATGTTTCCTCTAAGTATGGCATTTCAACTTCCTCTCTTCAAACCTGATGCAGCCTAAACTTCTTTATTTTTTCACTTTTTCTGCTGTTCTTCCATTATATCCTATATTTCTGTTCTTTCAAATTGAAAGATTGTCCAAACAATATCGCTGCAAAACTGCCTTTTCTTCTTTTCTGTAAAACAGATTGTATTCTAAATCACTCTATGTTTCACGTGAAACATGGATATGAAAAACAGAAATGTACCTGCTGCCCCATTACTTCATTTTTCCATCATCTGATCATTATCTGACATCCTTTGTCTTCAAGGCTGAAGTTGGAAAGACCCTTTGCTCCCTCTGTCAGAAGCTCTGGTACCATTTTTTACTGTGATAACATCATCCATCTTTCAGATATTCCCTATTTCTGCCTGCTTTTCAGCTATATGTCTACTTATTATATCATCACCTGACGAGATGATCGAGAAGGGTTTCCATCCGTAAAAGGGTTTCTCCAGAAATTTTTGCACATTTTAATTGCAGAATCAGCAGTTTTTCATGCTATTTTTATAATACACTTACGTATTATAACTTATCATTATATATAACTAATTGTTATATATTTACAGTTTGTTATTCCTCTTCTCACTTTTTATCAGCTCTTTATAGCTTCTCAGGACTTTCTCTTCCTGTTTCATGTTTTGTTTTCTACCTCTCTGCCGGTACGCAGAAGGACACCTGTTTTCCTTTCGGAAAAACATTTCCCGTAACACAGCCGGAAGACGGACGCCCTGTGCCCCTCCTCCGGCTGCTGACCTGTCTTCGATATTTCTGTGAAACGGGACTATTTTCCCATGCAGAATTTGCTGAATATCTCATTGACCAGATCATCCTCCAGCGCCTCTCCCACAATGGTTCCCAGTTCTTCGTATGCGTTCATGAGATCAATGGAGAAAAAATCTTCAGGCATTTGATCCTCAATGCTCTTTTCCACCAGAGTCAGGCTGTCATACGCCTCCCTGAGCGCTGTTTTGTGCCGGACATTCGTAATCATCACTTCATCATTAAAGTCAATTTTTCCCGAAAAAAACAGCTCCCTGATCCGCTCCTCCAGAACATCGATTCCCTTTTGTTCCTTTGCCGAAACAGGGATCACCGTCTGCCCGGTCCTCTCCTCAAGCTCTTTTTCTGTCACAATCATTTCGAGGTCCGTTTTATTTAACAGGATAATGGCTTTTCTTCCTCTGATAAGCTCCATAATCTCCCGGTCATTTTCATCCAGAGGTCTGGAACCATCCACCACGCAGATGATCAGGTCCGCATCATCTGCAATCTGTCTTGCCTTATCCACGCCGATTTTTTCCACAATATCGTCCGTGTCCCTGATACCCGCTGTGTCGATAATGTTGAGGCTGATTCCGTGAAGCCTGATATTCTCTTCCAGCGTATCTCTCGTCGTACCGGCCACATCTGTCACAATCGCCCGCTCCTCACCAACCAGTACATTCATAAGAGAGGATTTTCCTGCATTGGGTTTTCCCAAAATAACCGTTTTAACGCCCTCCCTGACCACTCTTCCATTATCCGCCGTTGCGAGAAGCTTTTCTATCTCCCCCTTGATTGGGATGAGCCTTTCCTGAAGAATCTCAGGGTAGCCCTCTAGGGAGATATGCTCCGGATCGTCCAGAGCCGATTCTATAAACGCAATTTCATAGATGAGCTTTTCTCGAAGCTCCTTTACCTTTTTGGACATTGCTCCGTTCAGCTGGTTTACGGAACTTTTCAATGCGTAATCGTTTTTTGCATTGATCACGTCAATCACTGCTTCTGCCTGGGACAGATCGATTCTCCCATTCAAAAATGCCCGCTTTGTGAACTCCCCCGGCTCTGCAAGCCTTGCTCCGTTTTTTACTACTGTCTCCAGGATTTTCCGCATGACAAGGACGCCGCCGTGACAGTCAATCTCAACGGTGTCCTCGGCGGTATAGCTTCTGGGCCCCCGCATCAGCATGACCAGGACCTCATCTATCAGCTCATTTTCATCATATATATGACCGTAATGTATGGTAAACGTCTTTTCCTGGGACAGCTTCCTGCCGTTTGGCTTTCTGAAGATTCTGTCGGCCACCTCTACTGCATCTTCTCCGCTGATCCTCACAATACCAATCCCAGAATTTGTCATTCCCGTTGAAATGGCCGCGATTGTATCATTCCTGAACATAGCTTTTTCCTTCCTCTCTGTGATTCAGATTTTCTGTGACATTCTCTGTTTCATCAGGAAAACCAGCCCTCTGCGGAATAGCTTTCCTCATGAAGCAGAGCATAGCAGGATAGTTTCCCGCCCTTCTCATTGCTAATAAAAAATGTTCAAACAGGGACTTGGTGACCGGTGAGTTGGGGGTGTCCTGCCTGAACATTTTTTATTGGTTATCGTCCGGTCAGGTGGGGGTTATTCCCGTTCTGAACGGTCTTTTTTTCCTTCTTTCTTCAGAGAAATAATTACGTGTCTGAATGGTTCCTCGCCGTCGCTTCTTGTCACAACGTACTTATCATTCTGAAGTGCCGCATGGATAATCCGTCTTTCGTAAGGGTTCATAGGCTCAAGGGAAACGGCGCGCTTGGTTCTCTTGACCTTGTAGGCGATATTCTTTGCCAGGGTTTCCAGCGTTTCCTTCCTTCTCTCCCGGTAATTCTCTGTATCCAGCTTTACACGGATATACTCGTCTTTTTTCTTGTTTACCACAAGACTTACGAGATACTGAAGAGAATCTAACGTCTGTCCTCTCTTTCCGATCAGGATTCCCATATCTTTTCCTTCCATATTGATATTCATTTCCTTCTCTTCCGCATTATATACGGCTGTGATGGAAACCTCCATATTCATGGAGTTGAATACCTGATCCAGAAAATGAATGGCCCTGTCTTCAACGCGTTCCTTTCTCTTTGCCCTGATTACGGCAGGCTTGGCGCCAATCCCCAAAAATCCGGCGCTTCCCCGCTCAACGACCTCATACTCCAGCTTGTCGCTGGTAGTTTCAAGCTCGATCAGTGCCTTTGTAACAGCTTCATCTACGGTTTTTGCAGAAACTGTAATCATATCCATACTGCACCCCTCCTACTTGTTGTGCTTTTCGTTATACTTCTGAACCATTCTGGCCTTGGCTGCAAGGCTTCCCGGCTTCGGATCACTGCTGTAAAACTCGGTCGAATCCTTCACCTGCTTTGCATTCTTTTCCAGCCTGCGGTTCTTCTCAGCTTCTTCTTCCTCCTGCTTTGCCTGAATACTCTTGAGATTTGCGGCTGCATTCTGGTTGATCTTTGCTGGCGGAAGTCCCTTCTTCGCACGTTTTTTGTTCATTTTCTCAACATTCTTCCTGATAAGCTCGTCCATATCCACTTTCTTCATATAGGAATTGACAAACATCTGCTGGAAAATGAGAATGATACCCTGGACAACCCAGTAGATACCGATACCTGCCGGCAGGGTGAAGCAGAAGAACACAGAGATGAGAGGCATGGTAATCATCATGCTGTTCATCATCTGAGCGCCCGGCGCGTCCTTATCCATCGTCTGGCTGGTGCTCATCAGCTTTGTGGAGAGCCACTGGGTGAGACCTGCCAGAATCGGGATAATCCATGCCACTGTAATGTGGGTAAAATCGGTGAACGGTGCTGTTGCCAGGTTAATTCCCAGGAAGGAGTTCATCTGCTCAATCTTATCCGCATTCTGTGCGATCACATCGGCAATAGCCGGAAAGGCATTTTCCAGTCCCTTCCAGTTCTCCGGTGTAAACTTATAGAGCAGGTCGATTACCTTGTTCGGGTTTGTCAGGGCTTCAGCCGTAAACCCATTGCTCATCTTTCCGCCCACCTCGATCAGCTTGGAGGCAAAATCCGGCTGATTCTGGAGAGGTTCCACTACATTCTCAAAGAACACTCTCACAGACGGAACGTAGGCCGGGATATTGTAAATAACGCGATACAGTGCCAAAATAATCGGAAACTGGATTAACAGCGGAAGACATCCTGCTGTCGGGGAGGAGCCGTACTTCTCATAGACGGCCTTCATCTCCACCTGCTGCTTTGCCATGGAGGTCTGGTCCGTTTTTCCCTTATATTTCTTCTGAATCGCTGCAATTTCCGGGTTCATAAGTGCCATCATCTTGGAGGATTTCTGCTGCTTTAAGGTCAGCGGAAACAGAAGGAGCCTGGTAATGATGGTAAACAGAATAATACATACGCCAATGTTAAAAACGCCGAAGGAGCTTGTGAATCTGAACAGCAAGTCCATGACGATTCCAAACAGGCTGGCGATCGGCCCCAAAATAGAGCCTGCTTTCGTCGCTACAAAAAATTCCAATTAACTACCTCCTACTTATATGGGTGCGCCGTTCTCCCCAGCACAGCCCTTTTGCTACGGAACCGGATCATAACCGCCTTCTGCAAACGGATGACATCGGAGTATCCGCTTACAGGCCAAAAAACCACCCTTTAACGCGCCGTACTTTTGGAGTGCCTCAATGGCGTATTGAGAACACGTAGGCGTGTACCTGCAGTGAGGTCCTGTCATAGGGGAAATATACCTCTGGTATCCCCGGATCATTTTAATAAAGATCTTTTTAACCAATATTCTCACTTCGATTCTCTAATATGTTATGAAGTCCGCACAGATGCAGATAAGCACTCTCTATCTGCCTGAAATTTGATTCCTTTGCAGCCGCTCTGGCGACTACCACGATGTCCAGTCCAGTCTTAACCACAGGCTTGTTCAGTCGGTAGCTTTCCCTTAAAAGTCTTGTAATGTGATGGCGTACCACGCTGTTCCCCACTTTTTTGCTGACGGAAATGCCAATCCTCGTATCGGCCCCCTCTTCCGTTTTCATCACATACATAATCAAAAGACGGTTCGCATAAGATTTCCCTGTCCTGTAAACCTTCTGGAAATCCGCGTACTTTTTGATTGAATTAAAATGCTTCATGGATTCTCCTCACACATAAAGTTTGAGAAAAGAAAAGGCCACAATTTTACACTGAAAATTGCGGCCACGCTTCCTTAAGCAGTTAATTTTGCTCTTCCCTTTGCTCTTCTTGCAGCCAGAACCTTTCTTCCGCCTGCGCTGCTCATTCTAGCTCTGAAGCCGTGAACTTTTGCTCTCTGTCTTTTCTTAGGCTGAAATGTCATCTTCATAACTCAAAACACCTCCTCGTCCATCCATTATCAATGAAATTGTCTTATCCATAGTTAGACTATTTTAAACTAAACATCGTTTCAATTATATAGAACAACTAAAAACTAGTCAAGCATTTTCTCTTTCTTTTCTCCCATTTTCACGATCCATTCTCTTCTGATCTCCCACATGCCTGCCTGTATCCCGCCTCTGCTTGTGTTCTCCCCGTTTTTGAATCTGCCGTCATTTGCAAAAAGCCGTCCCCAGCTTTCCACGATCTTCCTCTTTATATCTGGATAAAAGCCTGTCAGAACTGCCTGCTCCTCCCGGATTCCCATTTCAGCAAGCTCGTCTCTGAAGGCGCGCTCCTCCCTCTCATCCTCCCCGATATACTGCATACAGAGAATCTTTCTCCAGTCATCCGCGTCAAACAGAACCAGGCAATCTGCCGGAACCTCTGCCTGAAAGCCCACATTCTCGCCAGACCAGTCAATTCCGTACTCCTCCCGGTACCCCCAGTAGGGATACTGGGCACCTGCCGGCCGTTCCACTCTCTTCTGGAGCTCTTTTACAAACCAGTCGTAGGCTGTGAGAAAAATCTCCCTGCTCTCTCCATATTTAAGAGCCACATACTCTCTCCGCGAAAAGCAGGTGCCCCTGATGTGAATTTCTCTCATCACTGCTTCCGCCTGGGACATGTAGAGTCTTATTCCGTTACCCCTGTCACCCATTCTTTTCTGATCTCCCATATTGTTCCGTATTCCATATCGTTTCCTAAAATGATGGAAGGGTCAAACAGCCGCTTCCAGCTCTCCCGAATCTCCCTTTTAAGCTCCGGATAAAATCGTGACATATAGGCCTGCGCATCCCCGATTCCCAGATTTTCCAGAATCTCCTGATGGCGCCTGGCATCCTGTTCATTGGCAGGTATGTAGGAATAATTCAGAATTGTCCCCCATTTTTCTATATTAATATGGGTAATCTGCTCAGGCTCCAGGGAAAGCTCCAGAACTGCCTCCCCTTCCCCCGGTATCATGGCTGTCCCCTTCGAAAACACCACCCAGACCGGATATTCCACATCCTCCGGCCGTCTTTCTGCATCCGGCCCATTTTCCACCAGCCAGTCATAGGCCTCCAGCACAAGATCTGCATGTTCTTTCAGATCCATCTCAATATATTTCCTCTTTGCCGTGTATCTGCCGGTTTTTCTCAGCTCTTCAAGAACACTTTTTTTCTGTCTCGTCCACACCCTTACCACTGGCAGCACCTCCCCTTCCGTCTTTTTATTTCAGTATACCATATCCTTTAGATATGGCAGCCTCCGGCGGATTTCAGCGCCCGGTTTTCAGCAGTGGATGCTGAAACCGGCATGCGCAGGTATAATGTCCGCTTTACAGTCATTATACCCTATCTCTGGCAGCACTACAATGCAATCGTTCCACTTAAATATTAAAGCAGCTCTTCCGTTTTCACTGTTACTTCTGTTTTTTGCAACATCCCTTTCTTTCATCTTCAAATGTGGAAAAATAATTTCTTCTCCTCTTAATTGTGTATAACTTTTTATATTCTGCCTTATTTTCCTGATTTTTGCTCTGTTTTCCACTTTCCTGCTGCCATTTTTTCTATTTCACACCTGCCTCACATTCTCTTGTGGACAAGTTATCCACCACCCCAATATGTAGTAAACCCTTGATTTTACAGCCTTCTTTTTCGTCATCCACAAATTATCCCTCACTTATTCACATGCTTTACATAATTTATCCCCAATCTGTTGATAACTTGTTGATAACTCCCTGAATAACCTCTGGACAACCTGTGTACATTTTTATCCTCCTCCCTTATCCCCCTTTGCTTTCAAGCGGTTTCTGTTTTTCACTTTGTGTATATCAGGTTTTCCACTTATCCCCAGAAGTTATCCCCATGTTTTTCACATTCCCATTGAAAATTGTTTTGTAATCATGTAAAATATGATTAGATTGGGTAAATTTGCAGTTTTGCCCGCAGTCCAGAGAACTGCCTCGTAATTTCCTCTGAATTTCCTGTAAAACGGGGCAGAAAAGACTCTGCACCATGAAGCAGGGCGGCTCAGTGACAGAGGAAATATGCCGCTTCAGCGGCCGCCTTCGGCTCAATCCGAAACGGCTGCCTCTTTAATACATTTAGGAGATTTTACTATGTTAGAAAAAATCAAAGAAAAATGGGAAGATATTCTGCTGCATATTAAGGAAGAGCATGAGCTGACCGATGTTTCTTTTAAAACCTGGCTGCTTCCGACAGAAGCCTACTCCATGAAAGGCAACACGCTTCAGATCCTGGTTCCCGACATCCATTTTTTAGGGTACATGCAGAAAAAATACGGATTCCTGCTCACCGTGGCTATTGCAGAGATCACTGGCATTGAGTGCCAGGTAGATTTCATCACCAGAGAACAGATCAGGGAAGAGCCGGAGGAAGTTTCTGATAATCAGCTTCTGTCCCACACGCCTGACGTTGATCAGCAGGTGATCCAGAACGCAAACTTAAATCCGCGCTACACCTTCGACACCTTTGTGGTGGGCGCCAACAATAACCTGGCCCATGCAGCTTCTCTGGCTGTGGCCGAATCCCCGGGTGAAATTTACAATCCGCTCTTTATCTATGGCGGCGTGGGACTTGGAAAAACGCACCTGATGCATTCCATCGGCCATTTTATCCTTCAGAATAACCCGAAGGCCAAAATCTTATACGTGACCAGTGAAAAGTTTACCAATGAACTGATCGATGCCATTCGAAACAAAAACAATATCTCCACCACAGAATTCCGGGAGAAATACAGGAACAACGATGTTCTCCTCATTGATGATATCCAGTTTATCATCGGCAAGGAGAGCACCCAGGAGGAATTTTTCCATACCTTCAACGCCCTTTATGAGGCCAAAAAGCAGATTATTATCTCCTCTGATAAGCCTCCGAAAGAAATTGAGACCTTAGAGGAACGCCTTCGCTCCCGCTTTGAGTGGGGACTTACCGTGGACATCCAGTCCCCTGACTACGAAACGCGAATGGCGATCCTGCGCAAAAAGGAAGAGCTGGAGGGCTACAACATTGACAACGAGGTGATCAAATATATTGCCACCCATGTAAAGTCCAATATCCGGGAACTGGAGGGAGCCCTCACAAAAATCGTAGCTCTCTCTAAATTAAATAAGAGAGAAATCACCACTGAACTGGCAGAGGAAGCCTTAAAGGATCTGATTTCCCCAGGCGGTGCAAGAGAGATCACGCCGGAGCTGATTATCCAGGTAGTTTCCGATCACTTCGGAATTACACCGGCTGACATTTCTTCCAAAAAGAGAAATAAGGAAATCGTCTACCCGCGTCAGATTGCCATGTACCTGTGCCGGACGATGACAAGCACTCCCCTTCAGGGAATCGGAAAATATCTGGGTGACCGGGATCACACTACTATCATCCACGGCGCAGAGAAGATTACTTCCGATATGGAAAAAAATGAATCCCTCAGAAATACCATCGAGGTACTGAAGAAAAAGCTGAGTCCCCAGTAAATCCATGACCGGCCATGCCTGAACGCTGTGCACAATCCGGGCAGCTCCGGCAGGAACTGAGCAGTTCCAGGCAGTTTTTCACTCATCCACAACGGATGTTGAAAACTGTCTGGACAGTCTGTGGATAATCTTCTGATTTTTTTCGTCAGCCTCAGGTTCCTTTTCAGCCTGTGGATAAATCTTAAGTTGTCCTGCTCGCTTTTCTTACTTTTGCACAGACCTTTCCAGTGGATAAATCCTTGATTTTTAAGGTCTCCTAAGACTTATTCACATATTCACGCCCCCTACTGCGATTACGGCGAAATTTATTTATATCTTTACTTACACGATGTTCCATTTTTCCAGCAAAGGAGTTATCAACAATTATGAAGCTATCATTTGAAAAAGACTCACTGTTAAACGGCATCAATATTGTTCTCAAGGCTGTACCATCCAAGACGACCATGCCAATCCTCGAATGTATCCTTATCGATGCAACGGGAACCGAAATCAGACTGACCGGCAATGACATGGAGCTGGGAATTGAAACCCAGGTGGAGGGACTGATTCTTGAGCGCGGAAAGGTAGCTCTGGATGCAAAGCTCTTTTCCGACATTATCAGAAAGCTTTCCGGAGAGGAATCTCCCATTATCATAGAATCCGATGAAAAACACAATACCACCATTTCCTGTGACAAATCCATCTTTAAAATCCAGGGAAAGGATGGGGATGAATTTTCCTACATCCCTCATATTGAAAGAGATCGCTACATTACGCTCTCCCAGTTTACCTTAAAAGAGGTTATTCGTCAGACTCTTTTCTCTATTTCACCGAATGACAGCAACAAAATGATGACAGGCGAGCTGTTTGAGGTCAATGACAATGAGCTGAAGGTCGTATCTCTGGACGGACACCGCATGTCGATCCGAAAAGTTGCCCTGAAGGATCACTATAATGATATAAAAGTGATTGTTCCTGGCAAAACTCTCGGTGAGATCAGCAAGATCCTGAACGGCGACAATGAGTCAGAGGTGCAGATTTTCTTCAGCTCCAACCATATTATGTTTGAATTTGATTCAACCCTGGTGGTATCCCGTCTGATCGAGGGGGAATATTTCCGGATCAGCCAGATGCTTTCCAGTGATTACGAGACAAAGGTCATTGTAAACCGCCGTTCCTTCCTCGACAGTATCGAGAGAGCCAGCATCCTGATCCGCGAAAATGACAAAAAACCGATTATTATCACGATCACAGATGAGGGAATGCAGCTCAGGATGAATTCTGCCTTTGGAACCATGAACGCGGAGGTGGGGATCACAAAGTTCGGAAAGGATATTATGATTGGCTTTAACCCGAAATTCCTTATCGACGCACTGCGGATCATCGATGACGAGGAGGTTACTCTCTACATGATGAATCCGAAATCTCCCTGCTTTATCAAGGATGACGAGGAGCATTACATTTATCTGATCCTTCCGGTCAACTTTAACGCGGCTGCCATATAGGCGCTGCCCCGTTAAGAACAGGGCAGGGATTTAAACGGATGCGCAGATCACATGGGCTGCGGCGGGAAATTGCACAGACATTACGTCTGTCTGGAATTGACAGACAGCTGCCGGATGGATGATGTCCGCAGCAGGCGCACACACTGCGGCCTGAAATGAATAAATATACATTTATACATAAAACTGGAAAACTAGGAAAAGGAGCAGCAGAGCATGGAAGTCATTAAACTCAGAGAGGAGTATATCAAGCTGGGCCAGGCCTTAAAGGCAGCGGGACTGGCAGAGTCCGGGGTGGATGCCAAGTTTGCCATCCAGGACGGGCTGGTGAAGGTAAACGGGGCGGTGGAGCTTCAAAGAGGAAAGAAGCTCTACGACGGAGACCTTGTGGAGTTTCAGGGAAACACCATCAAAATTGAAAAGTAGGGGACAGTCAGAAACTGGAAACGCTGGTTTCTGGCTGTTTCATGGGTTTTCAGAGGGACAACATGTTTGTAGAATCAATCGAGTTAAAGAATTACCGCAATTACAGCAGCCTCAGTATGGTCTTTGACCCGGGAACCAATGTCCTCTATGGGGACAATGCCCAGGGCAAGACAAACGTGCTGGAGGCCGTTTACGTCTGTGCCACCACAAAGTCCCACAGAGGCAGCAAGGATAGAGAGATCATCCGGTTTTCAGAGGATGAATCCCATATTAAAATGAATATCAGGAAGGATAATGTTCCTTACCGGATTGACATGCACCTTAAAAAAAATAAGACAAAGGGGATAGCCATTAACGGAGTTCCCATACGCAGGGCCAGCGAGCTGTTCGGTATCGTAAATGTGGTATTTTTTTCCCCGGAGGATTTAAACATCATTAAAAACGGGCCTGCAGAGCGCAGGCGTTTTGTGGATCTGGAGCTGTGTCAGCTCAACAGGCTCTATGTCCACGCTCTGGTGCAGTACAACCGCACGCTGACTCAGAGAAATAAGCTGTTGAAGGAGCTGCCCTTTAAGCCGGAGCTTCTGGAAACTCTGGATATCTGGGATATGCAGCTGGTTTCCTTTGGAAAGGAGCTGATCCGGTACCGCCGGGAATTTGCCGGAGAGCTCAATGAGCTGATCCGGAAAATCCACTGCCAGCTTTCCGGCGGGAGGGAGGAGCTTGTCATCCGCTATGAGCCGAACACAGAGGAGGAGACCTTCGAGACCGCTCTGAGAAAGGGACGGGAAACGGATATTCGCCAGAAGACTACTCTTGCCGGCCCTCACCGGGATGACCTGAGCTTCAGCGTAAACGGCGTCGATATCCGGCGCTTTGGTTCCCAGGGGCAGCAGAGGACGGCAGCTCTCTCCCTGAAGCTTGCGGAAATTGAGCTGGTGAAAAAGATTGTGAAAGACTATCCTGTTCTTCTGCTGGACGATGTGCTGTCGGAACTGGATTCAGGACGGCAGCAGCACCTGCTCTCAGGGATCAGGCATATTCAGACGATCATTACCTGTACAGGACTGGACGACTTCGTCGCCCATGCCTTTCACATAGACCGGGTATTCCGGATCGTAAACGGAACTGTAAAGGAAGAAGAATAGTTAGGAGGAACTTATGGGTTCAGAATACAGCGCAGATCAAATACAAATTTTAGAGGGACTGGAGGCAGTAAGAGGCCTTCACCATCTGGTATACGAGATCGTGGACAATTCCGTGGACGAGGCCCTTGCGGGCTTCTGCAGCGAGATTGATGTTCAGATCAACGCAGACAATTCTATCACAGTCACGGACAACGGAAGGGGAATCCCGGTAGATATACAGAAAAAGGCAGGTATCCCGGCTGTTGAGGTGGTATTTACGGTGCTTCACGCCGGCGGAAAGTTCGGCGGCGGGGGGTACAAGGTATCGGGAGGACTCCACGGGGTGGGCGCCTCCGTCGTAAATGCCCTGTCCGAGTGGCTGGAAGTAGACATCTGCCGGGATGGCCATATCTACAACCAGAGGTACGAGCGGGGGAAGGTCATGTACCCACTGACTATCAAGGGGGAATGCCCGCCGGAACAGCATGGCACGAGAGTTACCTTCCTCCCCGATAAGGAAATTTTTGAGGAGACGGTCTATGATTACGATACCTTAAAGGTAAGACTTCGGGAAACTGCCTTCCTCACCAAAAATCTGAAGATTATTTTAAGAGATGACAGAGAGGAGAAGCAGGAGAAGATCTTCCACTATGAGGGAGGAATCAAGGAGTTTGTCACTTACCTGAACAGAGGAAGTGAGAGCCTCTACGCCCCTGTCATCTACTGCGAGGGAGTGAAGGACAACGTGTATGTGGAGGTTGCCATGCAGCACAATGACTCCTACACGGAAAATATTTACACCTTCGTAAACAACATCAATACCCCGGAGGGCGGAACCCATTTAAGCGGCTTTAAGACGGCTCTCACCAACACATTCAACGACTACGCGAGAAAGAACAAGCTCTTAAAGGAGAATGAGCCATCCCTGTCGGGAGAGGATATCCGGGAGGGGCTCACGGCGATCATAAGCGTGAAGCTGGAGGAGCCTCAGTTTGAGGGACAGACCAAGCAGAAGCTGGGAAATACGGAGGCGAGAGGTGCGGTGGCAGGCATTGTCGGCGAGCAGCTCACCTACTTCCTGGAGCAGAATCCAGGGGTGGCAAAGATTATCAGCGAGAAGTCGATTCTGGCCCAGAGGGCAAGGGCCGCTGCCAGAAGGGCCAGAGAGATGACCAGGAGGAAATCGGCGCTGGACGGTCTTGCACTTCCAGGAAAATTAGCTGACTGCTCCGATAAGAATCCGGAGAACTGCGAGATTTACCTGGTAGAGGGAGACTCTGCCGGCGGTTCCGCCAAAGAGGCCAGAAGCAAGGCGAATCAGGCGATTCTGCCGTTAAGAGGAAAGATCTTAAATGTGGAGAAGGCAAGGCTGGACAAAATTTATGCAAATGCGGAGATACGCTCCATGATCACTGCCTTCGGAACGGGAATCCACGAGGACTTCGATATCTCCAAGCTGAGGTACCACAAGATCATTATCATGACCGATGCCGATGTGGACGGCGCACATATCAGTACCCTGCTGTTAACCTTCATCTACCGCTTCATGCCGGAGCTGATCAAACAGGGCTACGTGTATCTGGCTCAGCCTCCGCTCTACAAGATCGAGAAAAATAAGCGGATCTGGTATGCCTACAGCGATGCGGAGCTGAATAACATTTTATCGGAAATCGGAAGGGATCAGAACAACAAGATCCAGCGATATAAGGGACTGGGAGAGATGGATGCAGAGCAGCTCTGGGAAACCACCATGGATCCGGAGCGGAGAATCCTTCTTCGCGTCACCATGGACGAGGAGACCACCAGCGAGGTGGATTTAACCTTCACCACCCTGATGGGAGACCAGGTGGAGCCGAGAAGAGAATTCATCGAGGCCAATGCGAAGTACGGAACTCTTGACATCTAAGACTGCCTGAACAGGGAAGAAGAAAATGGCCCGAAAATCTGAATTTTTCCGGGCTGTGATTCCTGCAGGCAGGCCCCACATTTTGGAGGATAAAAAATGGAACCAAATATTTTTGACAAAGTCCATGACATAGACCTGAAAAAGACCATGGAAAAGTCCTACATTGACTACGCCATGAGCGTAATTGCTGCCAGGGCTCTGCCGGATGTGCGCGACGGCTTAAAGCCAGTTCAGAGGCGTGTGCTCTACTCCATGATCGAGTTAAACAACGGCCCTGACAAGCCTCACAGAAAATGCGCCCGTATCGTCGGCGATACCATGGGTAAATATCATCCCCACGGAGACAGCTCCATCTATGGAGCACTCGTAAATATGGCACAGAAGTGGTCTACCCGCTATATGCTGGTAGACGGCCACGGAAATTTCGGCTCTGTAGACGGAGACGGCGCTGCGGCTATGCGATACACAGAGGCCAGGCTGAGCCGGATTTCCATGGAAATGCTGGCGGACATCAACAAGAATACGGTTGACTTTGTGCCAAACTTCGATGAGACGGAGAAAGAGCCGGTGGTGCTTCCCTCCCGTTTTCCAAATCTTCTTGCAAACGGAACCTCCGGAATTGCAGTCGGCATGGCAACCAATATTCCGCCCCACAACCTGCGGGAGCTGATTGCGGCGGTTGTCAGGATCATTGACAATCAGATCGAGGAGGGAAGAGATACCTCCATCGAGGAGCTCATGGAGATTGTAAAGGGCCCGGACTTTCCTACAGGAGCTACCATTCTCGGAAAAGCAGGAATTGAGGAGGCTTACCGCACAGGAAGAGGAAAGATCCGCGTCCGGGCAGTCACCGACATTGAGACCATGCCAAACGGAAAGAGCCGGATCATTGTCACGGAGATTCCATATCTGGTAAACAAGGCCCGCCTCATTGAAAAGATTGCGGAGCTTGTAAAGGACAAGAGGGTGGACGGAATCACAGACCTGAGGGACGAGTCAAACCGCGAGGGAATGCGAATCTGCATCGAGCTGCGCCGGGATGTGAATGCCAATATCGTCCTGAACCAGCTCTTAAAGCATACGCAGCTCCAGGACACCTTCGGAGTCAATATGCTGGCTCTGGTGAACAATGAGCCGAAGGTGCTGAATCTGCATCAGATGCTCACCTACTATCTGGATCACCAGAAGGACGTTGTCACCAGAAGGACAAAGTACGACCTGAACAAGGCCGAGGAGAGAGCACACATTTTAGAAGGACTTTTAAAAGCGCTCGACTATATTGACGAGGTCATCCGCATTATCCGCGGTTCCAAGACAGTAGCTGAGGCAAAGGCCACTCTGATGGAACGGTTTGAGCTCTCAGACGCCCAGGCCCAGGCGATTGTGGATATGAGGCTCCGCGCCCTGACCGGTTTGGAGAGAGAGAAGCTCTTAAATGAGTACCAGGAGCTTGAGAAGCGCATTGCAGAGCTGCGCGCGATCCTGGCAGACGAGAACAAGCTCTTAACAGTCATCAAGGAGGAGATACAGCTGATCTCCGACAAGTACGGAGATGACAGAAGAACCAAGATCGGCTATGACGAGTTCGACATGTCTGCCGAAGATCTGATTCCGGATGAGGATGTGGTGGTGGCCATTACCAATTTAGGCTACATTAAGCGCATGTCCAGTGACAATTTTAAGAGCCAGAACCGGGGCGGCAAGGGAATCAAGGGAATGCAGACCATCGACGAGGACTATATTGAAGAGCTTCTGATGACAACGACCCACCATTACATGATGTTCTTCACGAACACAGGACGCGTTTACCGCCTGAAGGCCTATGAGATCCCGGAGGCGGGAAGGACGGCCAGGGGAACAGCGATCGTAAATCTGATCCAGCTTCAGCCGGGAGAAAAGATCACAGCTACAGTTCCCATGAGGGAATTTGATGAGGACAAGTTCCTGTTCATGGCCACGAAAAACGGAATGGTGAAGCGCACGCCGATGAAGGAGTATGAGAATGTCAGAAAGAACGGACTCCAGGCTATTGTACTCCGGGAGGATGACGAGCTGATCGAGGTGAAGGCCACAGACAACACAGAGGACATTTTCCTTGTGACAAAGAAGGGCATGTGCATCCGCTTCCATGAGACGGATGTGCGGATTACCGGCCGTGTTTCCATGGGCGTCATCGGCATGAAGTTTGACTCAGATGATGAGGTTATCGGAATGCAGATGGCAAGCCAGGGGGAATGCCTGCTGGTGGTTTCAGAATACGGCCTTGGAAAGAGGACACCCATCGAAGAGTTCACCAGCCAGTTAAGAGGCGGCAAGGGCGTCAGATGCTACCGGATTACGGAAAAGACAGGATACCTGGTAGGAGCCAAGCTGGTGGACGATGGACGCCAGATTATGCTGATCACCAATGAGGGAATCATTATCAAGATGAGGGTGAATACAATCTCCATTATCGGAAGAAACACCTCAGGAGTGAAGCTGATGGATATCGATCCGGAGTCCGGCGTGGTGGTAGCCAGCATTGCAAAGGTGAGAGAGAGCAGCGAGGATGAGGACGAGGAGTTTGAAGACAGCTATTTAGAGGACGGGGAAGACAGCAGAGACAGCCAGGATGGGGAGGAGGAATCCCTTGGCAAAGAGGATGAGGAGACAGACTCTGAATAAGAGAAAGAGTTACTGTTCGCTTATAATGAGCGGCCTCAGTCAGATCGAATGGCCGTGAGACTGAAAAAGCGTTTGATGAATATTCGTCTGATCAGACAGGTCCCGGCCGGGCCATAGGGGGCCGGAACCTGTCTGTGCTGCATTCGGGAGAAAAAATCAGGAGGAAGCGCCATGAGAAGCGTCTGTACAGATGAAATCACAGAGAATATCAAAGAAATGTGCATCGAAGCCAACCATTTTCTTTCAGAGGATATGAGAGAGGCTTTTGAGCAGAGTGTCCGGGAGGAAAAATCTCCTCTTGGAAGCCAGATCTTAGGACAGCTGGAGGAAAATCTGAAGATTGCCGGAGAGGATATGATACCGATATGCCAGGATACAGGAATGGCAGTTGTCTTTGTGAAGATTGGACAGGAGGTACATATCGAGGGAGGGAGTCTGAGTGAGGCCATCCACGAGGGAGTCAGAAGAGGATATACAGAAGGCTTTCTGCGCAAATCAGTGGTAGGAGATCCCATTGAGCGAGTTAATACGAAGGACAATACTCCGGCTGTCATTCATTACGAGATTACAGAGGGAGACAGAATTGACATAACCGTGGCCCCCAAGGGATTCGGAAGTGAAAATATGAGCCGGATTTTCATGCTGAAGCCGGCTGACGGCTTAGAAGGGGTGAAGGAAGCGATCCTGACGGCGGTAAGGGATGCAGGACCAAATGCCTGTCCGCCTATGGTGATTGGCGTAGGGATCGGAGGAACCTTTGAAAAATGTGCCCTGATGGCAAAACATGCTCTGACGAGAAGCCTGAAAGAAAAACCGGAGAAGGAGTGGGTAAGAGAGCTGGAAGAGGAGATGCTTGTGCGAATCAATGGCCTGGGAATCGGGCCGGCAGGTCTGGGAGGAACCACAACAGCTTTTGCAGTCAATATTGAAACTTATCCAACCCACATTGCAGGGCTGCCTGTAGCAGTCAATATCTGCTGTCATGTGAACCGCCATGCCCACAGGGTCATCTGAGAAAGCAGAAACTACAGGGCCAAAATCAATAAGGAAAGGCAGGAGATCGTATGGAGCGTTATATCAGTGCACCGATCAGCAGAGAGGACGCCTGCTCTCTGAAGGCAGGAGATTACGTTTATATAACAGGAACCATTTATACAGCCAGGGATGCAGCACATAAGAGAATGCAGGAAGCGTTGGAACAGGGAAAAGAACTCCCCATCGAACTGGAACGAAACATCATCTATTATATGGGACCCTCACCGGCGCGGGAGGGAAGACCCATTGGTTCAGCAGGTCCCACCACAGCCAGCCGAATGGATCGGTACACGCCTCAGCTTCTGAATCTGGGACTGGGAGCCATGATTGGAAAGGGAAAGAGAAGCAGAGAGGTCATAGAGGCCATCATCAAAAATGGTTCTGTCTATTTTGCCGCCGTGGGAGGGGCCGGGGCTCTTCTCTCTAAATGCATCACAAGTTCAGAGGTGGTAGCCTATGGCGATTTAGGAACCGAGGCAATCCGAAAGCTGACTGTCGAACACTTTCCCGTGATTGTGGTAGTCGACTCGGAGGGAAATAATCTCTATGAGACTGCAGTAAAGGAATTTGAAGAGAGCAGCAGACAGGAAAAGTAAAACAGAGTATAGTAGTGATGACTGAAGTGAAAGACAGATAAGGAGCGGGCAGAGGGCAGAAGACTCTGCCCCTTCTTTTTCTATCCCCGGCATAGAAACCAGAGCAGAGCCCATCAACTGTTCCGGCAGTACCATCAATGAGTACACCTTATAAAAGTTTATAAAAATAATTATAAAAATATGCTTGACAAGACAACCTATCTTTAGTATAATTGGCAGTGCTTCTGAGGCAGAGATGTCAAAGAAAGCACAAAAAAAGCTTATAAAACAAGCAATTCGGAGAAATACTCAAGAGGCCGAAGAGGCGCCCCTGCTAAGGGTGTAGG
>JAHZAR010000112.1:0-2854 GCA_019423835.1 Clostridiales bacterium
CCGAAACTCCTTATTTTTGATAATGCTACCGGAGTAGGTCACAGGGTTATGGATACAATCACAGAGACAAAACTGTTCTCCTGCTTCCGTGCCCACTATGGCTTCCGGATTCGGTTTTGTAATCCACACGCCGGGCATGAAAAAGGGAATGTAGAAAACAAGGTGGGGACAAGCCGACGGAATCTGTTCGTTCCGGTACCAACCTATCATGACATTGAAGAGTTCAACCGATCACTTCTTGATCAGCACAAGAAGAAGGCAGAAGAAAACCATTATAAGAAGGGGACGGAGATCGCCCAACTGTTTGAGGAAGACAAAAAACACTTTCTGCCTCTTCCAACAAAGCCATTCAATGTATGCCGCTATGAAACCTACAGGGCTGATGGATACGGAAAGGTTTGTGTTGATGGAAAACACTTTTACTCCACCAAACCGGAAAATCATAACAAAAACGTTATTGTTGGCATACGCGCTCACTACATTGATGTTTTGGAACCGAACGGAGACCTTCTTGTCCGTCATATGCGCCAGTACGGAGCAACACGCACGGACATAAATGACTATAGCACATCCCTGGAAATGCTCTCCAAAAACATTGGAGCATGGTCAAACAGTGGATTCCGTAAGGATGCACCGCAGCTGATCCGGGACTATATCGACAGTAAGCCTCGCAGTGAACAGAAATCTTGTATCCGTCTGCTCAATGATCTGACAAAGCAGTACGGCTATCAGGCTGCTGTAGATGCATTCGAACAAGCAATTCGTAACAACAGTGTCAACAGATCCGATGCAGCAATTCTTGCAGCACGTATTATCGGGTATGGGATTGATACACCTCCCGAACCAGGCCCGTCGCTTGAAGTTTATGACCAAACGTTCCTTAACGGAATGAATAAGGGAGAGGAGGCTGTTCGATCATGAATCCAGGCACGAACCGTACACAACTCGAAGAGAGCATCCAGTCTTGCTGTAAGTCCTTGTTTCTGACCTCAGCGATTCCGGAACTGATCAAGTCAGAAGGAACACCCAAGCAGGTTGAATACCTTTGTACTGCCCTCCAAAAAGAAGTGATCCGCCGAGAAGAAAACAGACGCAGCCGTTTGGTGAAGCGAGCTCATTTTCCAACATACAAGACATTTGAAGGCTATGAGTATCGCTGTGTAAAGCTGCCTCCTGCATTGTGTAAAGAGGAACTGGAAGGTGCCAGCTTCATAGAGAAAAAACACAATCTTGTTTTATTCGGACCTGTTGGAACAGGTAAAACACATATGGCAATCGCTGTTGGGGTGAATGCCTGCATGAAAGGTTATAAAGTGCGCTTTTACACAGTAACGGAGCTTGTACTTAAACTGGCAGAAGCCAGAAAAAACGGGACTTTAGAGCGGCTTCGCAGGGAGCTGAACAGCTTATATCTGCTCATTCTGGATGAGTGGGGCTACGTTCCGGTTGATCGGGATGGTTCTCAACTACTCTTTCGTGTGATATCGGACAGTTATGAGAACAAGAGTCTGTTATTGACGACTAACCTAGAGTTTTCGAAATGGGGAAGCATCTTTACCGATAACCAGATGACAGCGGCAATGCTCGACCGTCTTGTTCACCATGGGCATCTGATCCTTTTTGAAGGGAACAGCTATCGAATGGGGCATGCGCTCATGAAGCAAACAGCACGACAGCCTGGAGCGGGAGCGGTGTCAAGGGACAGTACGCCGGACGTTTCACGTCCGGGCAGCCCTTGACATAAGCGACACGGAATACCCTATTGGGCGAAAGCAGTTTCATCTGCTTTCCTGTTTACCCAGTGAGGGAAGAAGTCCAGGTCGAAGTTTTGAAAAGAACACACATATGTTCTTTCCGAAAGTGGGGAATTCCCCATACGAAAGTGTGGAATTTTTATTGACAAAACACAGTGTAAATAGTAACATTGTCGTAAACAGGACTTATTATGCTGCTCTTGACAGAGGGAAGGGACATGTTGGATAATCTTTCTGTAATACAAAGTTACGAAATCAAATGGGGGTAAATATATGAGATATCAATGTTTAGATGAAAAATGGACGTTCCGCAGAGGGCTGCTGGATTCCCTCGCCATTCTTCAGTCTGATCCGGGTGAAACGGTGAATCTGCCGCATGACGGTATGATCGGAACTCCTGTGACGCCGGATGCGCCGGCAGAGGCAGATATGGGTTATTTTACCGGTGATCTGACGAATTATACGAAGTATGTCAGGATACCGGAGGAATGGAAAGGCGGCTGTGTCGGGCTGAAGATCGATGGTGCCATGATGAATGCTGCTGTGGAAATCAATGGATATAAAGTGGGTCTGCAGCATTATGGATATGCGCCATTTTACGTGGATCTGACAGATTATGTGACTTTTGGTGCGGATAATCGCATCACAATTAATGTGAACACATCCATGCAGCCCAATTCCCGGTGGTATACGGGATCCGGTCTGTTTCGTGGTGTGAAGCTTTGCCGGGGGCCCAGAGTACATATTGTTCCGGATGGTGTGTTTGTACAGACCAGGGAAGTGGCAGATGGATATGCGTTTCTGGAGGCTCAGGTGGAGGTGCAGAATACCACCCTGGAAAACCGGCTTGCGGAAGTGACGGTGTCGGTGTTCAAAGAGGGGGAGGGCACAGTTTTTGCAAGAACGAAGCGTGTGATCCAGATCAATGCAGGGAAGGAAGAAACGGCGAGACTCAGTCTGACGCTGGCACAGCCGCTTCTGTGGGATGCGGAGCATCCGGAACTGTACAGGGTAAAAGCGGAGGCAGTAAGCCTTGGTGTTTACAGAACTCATTTTGTGAAGGAAGAGATCACGGAAACGGATGAGGCGGAAGTCCTGTT
>JAHZAR010000112.1:2864-5465 GCA_019423835.1 Clostridiales bacterium
GCGGATGACATCCGAGGTATTCGGATCAACGGAAAAACGGTCAAACTGAAAGGCGGCTGTCTGCATCATGATAATGGTCTGCTGGGTTCGGTGTCCCTGTATGAATGTGAGGCAAGGAAGGTTCGGAAACTGAAAGAGGTGGGCTTTAACGCGATCCGTACTGCCCACAATCCGCCGTCAGAGGCGCTTCTGGAAGCCTGCGACCGACTGGGAATGTATGTTTTTGACGAAGCTTTTGATGCCTGGGGAATGGGAAAGCGGGGAGGAGATTATCACCAGTATTTTGCGGAACAGTGGGAGCGGGATCTGACAGCATTTGTGAAAAGAGACCGCACTCATCCATCCGTGATTCTGTGGTCTACTGGAAATGAGATCCCGGAGCGAGGGGGACTGAACAATGGTTATACGCTGGCGACGCGGCTGGCGGATACCATACGCAGACTGGATGGCACGAGACCGGTCAGCAATGGCATCTGCTCTTTATGGAGCGGACTGGATGATTTTCTTGCACAGGGACAGAATCAGGAACAGAATTCTAAGGATGGTCTGGATGCCGCATTGTGGGAGAGAATTACAGAGCCATTTACCAATGGTCTGGATATCGTGGGCTATAATTATATGGAAGATATTTATGAACGGGATCATGAAATGTTCCCGGAAAGAGTTATTCTTGGTTCGGAAAATTTTCCGAAAGAAATAGGATACCGGTGGCCGCTTGTGGAACGCCTCCCCTATGTAATCGGTGAATTTACCTGGACTGCATGGGATTATATTGGGGAAGCCGGGATCGGCAAGGCAGTTTATGTAGAAAAAGATGATCCGCTGGCAGAAAAAGGCCCTTGGGCATTAATGCCTCAGTTTATGTCACCATATCCATGGAGAACGGCCAATGATGCTGATTTTGACATTACGGGCCGTATGATGCCCCAGGGCGCCTACCGAAGTGTGGTTTGGGGAAGTGAAAAGACGTACTTATTCTCCATGCATCCGGAAACCTTTGGCAAAGAGGAGATCATAAGTATGTGGGGATTTCCGGCTGTTCTGTCCAACTGGAATTATGCAGGATATGAAAACCGGCCGGTGGAGCTGGTGGTCTTTTCCGGCGCGGAAGAGGTGGAGCTTTTTGTAAACGGCAGATCTCTGGGCAGAAAAGCAGTAAATCAGGAGAAACCCATGCCGAATACCGTGCGTTTTGAGACAATATATATCCCTGGTAAGGTGGAAGCCGTCAGCTATCGGGGCGGTAAGGAAATCAGCAGGGATCTGTTACAGACATCCCGAAAGCCTGCAGGTATCAGGCTTCATCCTGAAAAAACGGAACTGGCGGCAGATGGTCATGACCTTCTTTATATAGGAATTGATATCGTGGATCCGGAAGGAGTTGTGGTTACAGATGCATCTGTGACACTCCGAGCCGGTGTGTCAGGCTGCGCAGAACTGGCCGGATTTGGCACAGGTAATCCAGTGACGGATGAAAATTATACGGAAGGAGAAACGGTAAGTTACAGGGGACATGCGATGGCTGTCCTGCGTGCCGGATATGAGAATGGCACAGCGATATTTACCATATCGGGAATGGATCTGGAGGAAAAACAGTTTGTCTTTTCTGTGGTTTGATGACAGTAATAATGTATGATGATGGAGGATTGTATCATGAGTAAGAAACAGGCATTTAACCCTTATCTTCCGTCCTGGGAATTTGTCCCGGACGGAGAACCCCACGTATTTGATGGACGTGTCTATATTTACGGATCACACGATTTCTACAACGGAGACGTATTCTGTATGGGAGATTATGTGTGCTGGTCCGCTGATATCCATGATCTGGGGAACTGGAGATATGAGGGAGTCATATACAAAAGAAATGAGGATCCCGGAAATCCTGACGGTGAAGGATGCCTCTACGCCCCGGATGTGACAAAAGGTCCGGACGGAAGATATTATCTGTATTATGTAGTCTCCAATCTGCAGGTTGTCTCTGTGGCAGTCTGTGATGAGCCGGCGGGAAAGTATACCTTCCTGGGCTACGTTCACGATCAGGAAAACCGCCGGATCGGAGAGCGTGAGGGTGATGAGCCCCAGTTTGATCCGGGTGTTCTGACAGAAGGAGATAAAACATATCTGTATACCGGCTTCTGCGGACGTGGGGACAAGTCCAGACACGGTGCCATGGGAATGCTGCTCGGTCGCGATATGCTTACTGTCCTTGAGGGGCCGGTGATCGTGGCCCCCGGCTGTGAGTACAGTGAGGGTACCGGATTCGAGGGTCATGAATATTTTGAAGCGGCATCCATCCGGAAGAAGGACGATCTCTATCTTCTGATCTATTCCTCAGTTGTGATGCATGAACTCTGTTATGCGTACAGCAAGTCTCCGCTGGAGGGATTTCAGTATGGAGGAGTGCTGAACAGCAATGTGGATCTGGGAATTGATACGTATAAACCGGCAGACCGTCCGGCAGCCTTCGGAGCAAACAATCACGGAAGTATCGTGGAAATGAACGGGGACTGGTATATTTTTTATCACAGACATACCAACGGTACCTGGTTCTCCAGGCAGGGATGTGCAGAAAAACTGCCTATTCGTGAAGATGGACTGTTT
>JAHZAR010000112.1:5475-7667 GCA_019423835.1 Clostridiales bacterium
AGAGCTTACCTCCTGCGGCCTGAACGGCGGGCCCCTTGCCGGAGAAGGTTATTATCCCTCCTGTATTGCATGCCATCTGTTTACCGACCGACCGGTGATCTATGTGGGAGACAGTGATAAACCGGAATATGTCAATGGCTCATTTCCGAAGATCGTTAAAGAAGGATGGGACGGAGACCAGAATGAAGGCTACATTACCAATATGTATGATCAGTGTACTGCGGGCTTCCGTTATTTTGATCTGAGTCATGTGTCGGAGATTACACTGACGATCCGTGGATATGCATATGGCAGTATGGAGATCCGAACTTCATTTGAGGGATCGGCGGTAAAAACGATCCCCCTGCACTACTCTAATATCTGGAGAGATATCAAAACAGAGATTAAGCTTCCGGAAGGAGCAGATTCTCTTTATTTTACCTACCGGGGACCTGGAAGTGCCAGCTTTAAGGGATTTACATTGAAATGAGAACTGTTGAGAGCCAGGCAATTCCCAACTTTATTTGGCGGATACGTCACACTGACGAAATGCGGGATATTTTGAAAGTTGACTCTGAACAGCTATGATAAACTGGAGAAAGTCAGGGGGCAGCAATGTGTGAGTCACGGAACCTGTCTGCCTGTGAAAGGAGTGACAGCTGCTATGATGGATGTAGTTGTAAGAAAAAGCAGAGCGATCCGCAGCATTTATGAGCAGGATCGTGCGCTGTTTCTGGAATCGGAACATGGACTGATCCGGATCTGGCCTCAGACAGACCGTATCATTCGTGTATCCTATACAGAAAATGGAGTATTTCCGGAGAATTAGGGAGAAGAATATGAGGATCTGTCAGGGAAAGAAAAGAGGGCAGCCTGGACGTGGTCCGAGGGACAGGAGATTCTGGTTCAGACAGAAGAATTGAGAGTTCGGGTGAACAGGGAGACAGGTTCACTAATTTATGAGGAAAAAGATGGTTCTTTATTGCTGGCAGAAGCGGATGCGATGAGCAAACAGGTGGAAGAATTTCCGTATTTCCGGCCGGTGGACGGAGAGGCACAGACGGCACAGATCAAAACCGTGGATGGAGTGAAACAGAAAGTACTTGAAACTGCCAGAGAATATGACAGGATGCTTTATCACACACGTCTTTCATTAAAATTTAATGAACCAGCGGGACAGGTAAAATGGCTTTTTTATTGTCCCACTGGATCACCTAATTTAACTCTACGATCCGTCTACTGTAATCGAAGTGGATTGTTTTCTTTGAATCTGATCAAGGGAATTGATGACCGAAATGGCGGATATGACAATACAAAAGGTCGTGTATTGAAAAGCATAGATTCTGATGGTACAATAAGTAAAAATTGGAAGGAGAGATGTACTATGGTAAAGCCAATTATGAAAGATATATTTTTCCTTGGACAAAAATCAGAGAAAGCAACAAGGGCTGACTTGCAGGTAGGAAAAGATCTGGAAGATACACTTGAGGCAAATCGCGAGGGCTGTGTAGGCATGGCCGCGAATATGATTGGTGTCAAAAAGAGAGTTATCATTGTCAACATGGGTTTGGTGGATCTTGTCATGTTCAATCCAGTTTTGTTAAAGGCAGATACGCCGTATGAGGCAGAGGAAGGATGTTTGTCACTTGTCGGTGTGAGAAAAACAACGCGCTATCAGAATATTGAGGTTGAGTATACTGACAAAAACTGGAATAAGAAGAGGATAAAGCTCAGTGGCTGGTATGCACAGATATGTCAGCATGAGCTGGATCATTTGGAAGGAATTATTATTTGAACTAGCGAGACAGTAAAAAAACATTTATTGTATGTAATAGAAAAATGCAACATGTTAAAAAAATCTTTTACAAAGAGGTCTTAAGATGGAAATTCGCAGAGATTTTTACTTGAATAAGTTGATAAAAAGAAAAAAATGGTTTGATTAAGGTAATTACTGGTATTCGTCGATGTGGCAAATCTTATTTGCGGATAAGACACGCTTGAACCTCAATCCCTCTCAATTTATCCATTTTTCCGCAGAAAACCTCGTCCGACATAGTCGGGCGGGGATGAATGCGGCATAACAAAAAAATAAGTCAATCAATATCAAGTGCGAGTCTTTTTCACACACTTTTTTGTTTGCCTTTTGGTATATTTTCGTTTCGGTTTTTCAATACCCTGGTCTTGGATATATTTTTCTAGCGTTTCAATGTCTG
>JAHZAR010000113.1:0-7044 GCA_019423835.1 Clostridiales bacterium
TTTGCCACGCGGATCAGATTCTCGTAATACTCAGCCCTGGTACACATCTGATAGCTGCCTGAGAGCTCAATGATGCGAAGGCCTCTCTTTTCCCTGTCATATCGCCTGGATAGCCCGGCCACAGCCTCCTTTGCCTCCTCCTCGCCTTTTCCGATAGCTGCGGCAAGCTGCCTAAGCTCCACCGATTTTCCCATGGTAAAAAGAACTGCCTCCACGATAGCCTCTTCCCTCTTAAATTCTGCTCCCTCTTTCTTATCCATCGCTTATCTCCCGCTTCTATGTCACTGCTTCCATGCCGTCTGTTCTGTTTTGGCATGCTTCCTCCTCATTCACCCTTCTGTCATCCGGCTCCCTGATTTTCTTCGGATTGGGCATCCTCCAAATCCAGCGCCTCTATGTACATATCATCGTCTATGGATGCCTGCGACAGACGGATTCTCCCCACCTTCATCAGTTCCAGCACTGCCAGAAAGGACACGACAATCTCCATCCTGTCCCTGGAGTATCCCAGCATTTCCCGGAAACTGAACTTCCTGTTCTTTCTGGCATAGGACAGTACAAAGGTAAGCTTTTCTTCCAGGCTCACCGGCTCCTTTTTTATGGTGCCAAAACTGCTTCTCACCGGATCTCTCCTGTTTTCACCTCTCCGGAGCACAGACTCAAATATTTCCTGGAGCTTTGCCAGAGTCAGACCGTCCAGCAGGCTGTCCAAATCTGCCGGCGGCTCATATTTTGCCACCTCCTCGGGAATGGTGGGCCCTTTAAACAGGAGGCGCTCTGCCCCCTCCTCCATATCCTCCAGCTCTCTGGCCATAAATTTATACATCTTATATTCCAGCAGGCGCTTTACCAGCTCCGCCCTCGGATCTTCCTCTTCCCTCTCCGGCTTTTCCTCCTTGGGAAGCAGCATCCTTGCCTTGATATCCAGCAGCGTAGCCGCCATCACCAGAAACTCGCTGACCAAATCCAGATCCCTGGTATCCATATGGTTCACATAGTCTAAATACTGCTCCGTGATCGTCACAATCGGAATATCGTATATGCTTACCTTATTCTTTTCAATCAGATGCAGAAGCAGATCGAGAGGCCCCTCGAAATGCTCCAGCTTGTAAGAAATTCCCATGTTCTCCGTCCCCCGGGCGTTTTCACGCCTGTCATCCGTCCATTTTCCATAAAGTTTCAGTATACCAGATTTTCTTGTCAAAGTAAACCTGGTTCATACATCCTGACCGGCCCGCCGCTGCCGTTCCTGCTTCTGAGGCGGCAGACTGTGCTGTTACCCCAGATTCATACGGGCAAGCTCAATAAAGCGCTCCATCTCCCCCGTTTTCCACTTGTCCTTGTGGTAAAAAATCTGGCTGTACATAACCAGATGGAAATCCTGTACGTCGAGTACCGCCAGCTCTCCGGCCTCCACACTCTCCCTGACGGCAAAATACGGCAGGTAGGAAATCCCTCTGTTCTTTTTTATCATATTGATGATAAACTCTGTATTGCTGATTTCCAGATAGGGTGTCAGCGTAATGTTCCTGGATTCCAGAAATTCATCCAGCTCTCTTCTGTAATTTTCATCCTTCTCCGTCAGAAAAAACGGTTCCCCCAGAAGCTCCTCCACCTGAACTCCCCGTTTTCCGGCCTGAGGGGAGGAGGGGGCGCTCACAAATACAATGGGCTCCCGCACCTCCATCACCTTTTGCCAGCGGTTGTTGTATCTTGGCCGATCCAGAAAATAGATGAGATCCAACTCATTGTACTCCATCTTTTCAATCAGCTCCTTGGGCGTCGCCACTGTAATTTTCAGCGGAACCTTGGGATAGTGCTGGCGGAAATAGTGAAAGATGGGAGACAGCTTTGACAGGCAGATGGATTCCAGCGTCCCGATGTGCAGGGGATTGTGAAGATCCTCCTCCTTTTTTACTGCATACTTTGCCCGGTTTACCTCCTGAAGAACCCGCCCTGCATAGTCATAAAACTGTCTCCCCTGGGCAGTCAGGGAGATTTTCTTTCCCATCCGCTCAAACAGCTTCACCTCCAGCTCTCTCTCCAGCTGGCGGATCTGTACAGTCACCGCTGACTGGGAGTAACCCAGAAGCTCTGCTGCTTTGGAAAAACTCATCACCTGTGTAATTGCTATAAATGTCTGGATTTGTCTCAGCTCCATCTGGACATATTCCCCTTTAGTATTAATTTTTTTCAATCTGTCTATATATTTTATGAATTTGAATTATGCATATTGATTATGATACAATAGTGCCACGAAGACGTCAATCGTGATCTTGCCAGGCAGTCACACAGAGGCGGCTGCACGGGAGCGCCTGCGCATCCGCCTCTTCCTTCTCAAACCAATACAAAGGAGAGTTTTGTACTTATGGAAAAGAAAAAGAAAAAGCTCGGCCTTGTTCCAAGGCTGATCATTGCCATTATTCTCGGTATTCTGATCGGGCAGTTCCTTCCGGAGCCTGTCTGCCGTGCGGTAGTAACTGCATCCGGTATTTTCAGTACCTTTCTGAAATTTGTCATCCCTCTTATGATCTTAGCATACGTCACCATGGGAATCGCCGATCTGTCCCAGGGTGCCGGAAAGCTGCTTCTCATAACGGTTGCCATTGCCTACGCTTCCACCCTTGCGGCAGGCTCCTGCTCCTATCTGGTTGCAAGGAATCTGTTTCCGCACTTTATGAGCGAGGGCGCCATGGAGCAGATCGCCGCCACAGCCGGCGTCTCCCTTGAAACCTACTTCAGCATCTCCATTATCCCCTTAATGGACACGCTTTCCGCCGTAGTTTTCGCCTTTATGCTGGGACTCTGCCTGTCCACCATGAGAGGAAGGGAAATCGGCGACACCCTTTACAATGGCATGAAAGACTTCTCCGGCATCATCGACAAGGTGCTGCACACTGCCATTATCCCCTTCCTTCCGCTCTACATCTGCGGAACCTTTGTGGATATGACCCGTTCCGGAAAGACTTTCGCGATTCTCAGCATTCTCTGGAAGGTATTCCTGGTTGTAATTGCCATGCACCTGATCTGCATTGGCGTGCAGTTTATTCTGGCAGGAATTATCAGCCGCAAGAATCCGGTCAGCCTGATTCGGAACCAGATTCCGGGCTACACCACCGCCCTCGGCACCCAGTCCTCCGCAGCCACCATTCCGGTCAACCTGGAGTGTGCCAAGGCCGACGGCGTCTGTGAGCAGATCCGCAATTTCGTCGTTCCGCTCTGTGCCAATATCCACATGGCAGGCTCCATGATCACCATTACAGCCTGCGCTACTGCCGTCTGTCTGATGAACCAGATTCCCATCAGCCTGTCCACGGTCGTTCCCTTTATCATGACTCTGGGCATTGCGATGGTGGCTTCACCGGGTGCTCCGGGCGGTTCTATCATGACTGCCCTTCCGTTCCTGTACATGATTTTCGGCCCCACAGCCGGCGATCCGGACGGTCCTATCTGCGCCATTATGGTGGCCCTCTACATTACCCAGGATTCCTTCGGAACAGCCTGCAATGTATCCGGCGACAATGCCATCGGCGTGATTGTAGACACTATCTATCACAGATTCATCGAAAAAAACGCTTAGACAAAGGGAGTTTTATCTTATGGCTTTTATCAGTGTATTTGACGTGCTGGGGCCCAACATGATCGGGCCTTCCAGCTCCCACACAGCCGGAGCGGCCTCCATCGCCCTCCTGGCCCGGAAAATGATGCCGGGAGGAACCTTAAAGCAGGTGGACTTCACCCTGTATGGCTCCTTTGCCAAAACCTACCGGGGCCACGGCACTGACCGGGCACTGCTCGGCGGAATCATGGGATTTCACACAGATGACAAGAGGATTCCTGACTCCTTCTCCATCGCCGCTACCCGCGGACTTGCATATACCTTCACCCCTGATGAGACGGAAACAGAGATCCATCCCAATACCGTCGACATCCGCATGACCAGTGACTCAGGCCGTGTGATGACAGTGCGCGGCGAATCTCTGGGCGGCGGAAAAGTCCGCATTACCCGCATCAATCAGGTGGAAGTGGATTTCTCAGGCGAGTACAACACGCTGATCGTGATCCAGAAGGACAGGCAGGGAGTCATCGCCCACATCACCGACTGCCTGAACCGGGCCAATATCAACATCGCCTTCCTGAAGCTCTTCCGCGAATCCAAGGGGAGCACTGCCTACAGTATTGTGGAATTTGACGGGATTCTCCCTGAGGGCATCCCGGACCGGATCAGGGAAAATCCTGATGTGGAAGATGTTATGCTGATACAACTGTAAGGGAGGAAGAACATGGATTTTAAAAAT
This sequence comes from Clostridiales bacterium, assembly GCA_019423835.1. Taxonomy (GTDB): domain Bacteria; phylum Bacillota; class Clostridia; order Lachnospirales; family Lachnospiraceae; genus Otoolea. The sequence continues at coordinate 4,299 of JAHZAR010000113.1, forward strand.
GGAAAAGAATTGCTGAAATTGTGCCAGACGCACCACCTCCCCATCTCCGAGGTGATGAAGCGCAGAGAATGCGAACTGGGCGAAACTACTCCCGATCTCATCTGCGACCGCATGAAGCGGGTGCTGGAAATTATGAAGGAAGCTGCCTTCTCCCCGATCCGCTCTCCGAAAAAGTCCATGGGCGGGCTCATCGGCGGGGAAGCCAGACTTTTGAGTGAACACCGGGCTAAGGGAAAGGATATCGGAGGCGGCGTGCTCGACCGGGGCATCGCCTACGCCATGGCTGTTCTGGAGGTCAACGCCTCCATGGGCCTCATTGTGGCAGCTCCCACGGCCGGCTCCTCCGGCATTGTCCCCGGCCTCATACTGGCCTTAAAGGAGGAATATCACATCTCTGACGACAGAATCGTTGACGTGCTGTTCAATGCCGGGGCCGTGGGCTACCTGGCTATGCGAAACGCCACCGTGGCCGGAGCCGTGGGGGGATGTCAGGCTGAGGTTGGCGTTGCGTCGGCCATGGCCGCCTCCGCCGCGGTGGAGCTGATGGGAGGCTCCCCATCCCAGTGTCTGGATGCGGCATCCACAGTTCTTATGAATATGCTGGGCCTTGTCTGCGATCCCATCGGAGGTCTGGTGGAGTGTCCCTGCCAGGGGCGGAACGCCGCAGGAGTTGCAAACGCCCTGGTGGCCGCAGAGCTGGCCCTCAGCCATGTACGCCAGCTCATCCCCTTTGATGAGATGCTGGATGTGATGTACAACGTGGGAAGACGTCTCCCTCCGGAACTGCGTGAAACAGCCATGGGAGGCTGCGCCGCTTCCCCCTCTGCCTGCAGTCTATGCGGCAAATGCCCGTCATAACTGACTGCGCTGCCTGAAAAGGGAGAAGGCTTTCTGTGATTTCACGGAACAGAAAGCCTTCTCCCTTTTCTCTATCTGCCCTTCAGCCTGATATGCACCAGCTGAGGTTTATTGTTCAGTCTTATATTGATCGAGTGGGTCCCCAGGCCCCGGCTTACGATCATGGTCTTTTTCTCCCTGTCAAATCTTCCCGCGCACCACGGCAGAAAAAACTGATACTGGGGCGTCATAATGCCTCCCAGAAGGGGGAGGCGGATGGTGCCGCCGTGAAAATGGCCGCAGAGCGTCAGATCGGCTCCCCATCTCCGGCAGCAGTCAAAAAACAGAGGTGAATGGAGCATCAGAATCTGAAATCTTTCCCGGTCAGCCTTCCCCACACGGCGTTCCAGCTCCCCCTCCTCCATCTGCGGCACCGTAAAGCGGTGGCGGTAATAGCGCTCTTTCATATTGCAGCCTGTGATTCTCAGATCCTCTCCCACACAGGCCGAGCGGTCTGACAGATAGATGACTCCTGCCCGCTCAAGGGCCTCACGAAACCGGTCATAGCAGTCTCCGTAGTGCTCTCTCTCCCGGTTCATCCTCTCCTCATGGTTGCCGTTTGCATAGTATACCGGATACTTTGACGCCAGTCTCTCCACCAGGTTCAGGCAGACCGTAAGATCCAGCTTTCCCTTTTTGCATACCATCATATCCCCGCCGATCAGCACCGCATCCGGGCGAATCCCGTCAATCGCCCTGAGAAGCCTTTCGTTTTCCTCCCCGAACTCATTGCTATGTAGGTCGGAGAGAAACACAAGGTTCCTCTCCGGCGTTCTGAGTTTATCTGACGAAATCTCAAACGTTTCTGTGACAAAATGACGCTTTTCGTATTCTGAGCGGGCAAAAGTGGCCGCTGCCGCTGCAAACAGAGCTGCTGCCGCTGTCCTGAATAAGTCCATAATTCCTCCAATCTCTGAATGCCCGGCCTGGCCTTCTGCGCTTTCTCCGCCTTTTTTATCCTGCTGCCTTCTAAAGGTTCTTCCAGGGTTTATAGGCCCCGGCGTAGGGCGTCAGTTCCATGCGGATAAACCAGCCCTGTTCATGCTCGCAGACCGGACAGTATTTCGGCGCAAAGGTTCCGTGATACACATAGCCGCAGTTTAAGCACACCCAGCCCGTCTCCACCTCAGAGGCGAAGAGCTGTCCTCTCTCCAGGAGGCCTGCAAACAGATCAAACCGGTCACCGTGGGTTTTCTCAATCTCTGCCACCATGTGGAATACCTGGCCCACCCGGTCAAAACCTTCGTCCAGGGCAATATCCCCGAACTGCTTGTAGACATTCTCATATTCCTCAAATTCATTGTGTCTGGCAGCCTTCAGCAGATCCAGTGTGCGGTCGTAGGTGTCCACCGGATAGCCGCCGTCAATGTGTATGGTTTCTCCTGTCATCTCCTGTAAAAACTTGTAAAACAGCTCTGCGTGTTCCTTCTCCTGATTGGCTGTAAACTGGAATACCGCCTGGATGACAGGAAACCCCTCCTTCTTTGCCGCTGATGCCGCAAAGGTGTAGCGGTTTCTGGCCTGGCTCTCGCCTGCAAAGGCTCTCATCAGATTTTTTGCCGTCTCTGTATTCTTTAAAATTGGTTCCATAAAGCTTCCTCCTGATTCTAAGCATTCAGGGAGCGTTTCCCTATGACTTTATGATTGCCAGAATCAGGGGAAGGTATTCACTTTTATGGAAACTGCAGCTCTGTTTTCTCTGTCAGTCTGGTGAAGGACAGGACACCTCATATCCCGCATCTTCAAAGGCTCTTTTCCAGTAACCCTCCTTATCACCTGCCATATCGTTATTCGCATGGTCGCTTTCCACAACCATTAAAGGCTGAGGGTCTGCCCTTTTATAGGAACC
>JAHZAR010000113.1:7054-7533 GCA_019423835.1 Clostridiales bacterium
CTGCCGCTTCCTGTATGCCTGGTTGGCCTGGACCTCTGTACCGTGTCCCATAAAACAGAAAGCAGTCTCCCCGTTATCGTACTCCTCTGTACCCTCGATGAGCGCCTGAACTACTGCCTGGAAATCTTCCTCGGATGCGAGAAGCGGCTTCCCCACTGCAGTGGCCTCAAGCTTCACTCCATTGTCAACCACCCTCCTCAGGGCCTCCTCCAGACTGTCAATCTCAATCTGATCTCTGATTTTTGCCCGGTTAATAATCATCCGGCTGGTAAAGCCTCTTCTGACTGAATACTCTGGAAAAGCTTGTTTCAAATCCTTTTCAATGACAGTGTCAATAGTTGGACCTTTTGTTTCCATTGTACCAAGTCGCTAGCGCGACGGCTGGCCACAGGTACGTGTTTCCGCCATTTTTTCAAAAAAGTAGCAGTTTTTGAATATATGTTGTATTGTTGAGTTACCACACACACCAATCAACTTAT